>DAOMZH010000053.1:0-6869 GCA_035437985.1 Polyangium sp. (in: bacteria)
TACGTGGCCGGAGGATCGACGTACATGGCCGGAGGGTAAATGGGATCGGCTTGCAAACGCGCTGTTTGCCATTCGAGGTATTTTGTCAGGTCAAACAAAGCCTGGTACGCGTAAAACGTTTCCAGATGAATACCTTTGCGCCGCGCTTCGACGCTCAGATCGGAGGGCGCAGCATCGCCGCGATACACGATGGTGGAACGCAAAGGCGGGTAATCGTCGCGAAAAGGTCGTTCCAGAACGGCAAACCGTTTCACCAACTCGGGCGTGATGGCTTGGTCCAGCGCGGCGACGATCTGCGTTTCGGAAAAACCACTCGTTTCGATTTCCAATTGCAAAAGGCCCACAAAAGGCGGCTCGACGCGATGTTTCGTCATTTTGGCCGTGGGAAACCGCGCCTGCGCCGCTCGTTCGACTTTTGCCAAGAAAGGATGCTCATGCCCGCGTTCATGCGCGAACTCACGTATATCCGCACGCGTACGCTCATCATCGTCGCGATCGTTTTCGGGCTCGAAGTGTTTTTCCAGGAACGCGAATAAGAATTCGGCGGAGGCGCGACAACCGAAAGCGCGAAATGTGTCGTCCTTGTCGCCATTGGCAAAGTCTTGGACGGCTTTCACGACCAAAAATTGTTTATTCGTTCGATCCGCCAATTCGGCAATCGCAGCGCCCTCCATATCGAGGGCAATCGTGTGGCGATTCGGCGTCCGCAAGCGGCGGAAAATGCCCGGATCTTCAATGACCGCCGAACCTGTGGCCATTGCCCCAACATGAACCTTGAAGTCCTTGTCGCAGGGCAATTTGTCAGGGTACAGCAGCGCGTCTTCGTCTACGCTGTCTTGGCCTGGGTTTGTCAAGGCGAGCGTGCGGCCCTCGCGCCGAACCAAGCCCTTGTCGAGGGCCTTTTTCAAAATCGTCGAGTAATCGGGGCACGACGTTTTGCGTTCCGTGTGGTCTGCAGGAGCAGGGCCATTGTCGAATTGATGGGCATGCAGCGCATGGAGAAGCCAGCGCGTTTGTCGCTCTTTCGTCGGCGGTCGAGACTCGGCCAATGCTTTGAGGTCAATAAAATCTGCAGCAAACGACGCATCCATTCCCCACCGGCGATCGAGGGGAAACAACTTCATCGCGTGGTAAAACCCGTCCGCGGTTTGTTTTCCATCGCCATAGGGCCAAAGTTGATTGGCGACGATGATGTCCCCAAGCGCGACTTTTTCGGGATCCCCCGCGCAAATGCCGCACATGGCCAAACACGAGGGCGAAAGTTCGTCCAGCAGCGGCATGCCGCGCATCGCGGCGGCCTGTCCGCCCATTTCGCCGATCCAGGCCGCAGCGACCGTAAACGAATCGCGGGCGCGTCGAACTTCGCGGCGATGATAACGAAAGCCGCCGCGGTCGCGTAATTCTTGCCAATCGCCGCCGAGGGCAAGAACAGCGTCGAGTTCATCTTTGACGGCCGTAAAGATGACGACATCGACAGAACTGTGCGATTGAGGATTGTTTTTTTTCGAGGAGTGGCGCGAACCTGGCATCGATGTCGTCCCTACGCCAATAAAAACACTACCGCGGCCTTTTGGCTACACTTTTTTTCGCGGCGCGTTTCTTTGTGGCCTTTTTCTTTGGCGGCTTGGCGCCTTTGGGCAAGACCATCACGCGCTTGCCGTCGAAGGCCACCACCATTTGCGAGATCTTTTCGACGCCCGCGGCCCGCAATTCCGCAGCGTAATCGTTCGCTTCGAGCTGCGCCAAACCTTCGGCCATGGCCGCCTCGATGCTCCGCTGACTTTTACGCGCCGTTTTTATCTCCAAAACGACCCCAGGTTTTCCCGCGCGCCGCGGCTTGATCAGCGCATCGGGCCGCCCATTGCCGGATTCTCGGTTCGACCGGACTTCGTAATCGGGTTCGAGCGACGCGAGCAGACCGATCATCATTCCATGGTAAAACGTTTCGGGTTTGACCCCCTTCACATCATGGTACGACGGCAAATTCGTTGCAAAACCTTGCAGCTGATCCTCGACTTCCAGCGCATCGCCTTCGAGCAACGCAGCGAGCAAGGCACGAACTCCGCCGCCATGCGTGCCCAAAGCACTGTTCATCCACGATTGAAACGTGGATTGATACACTTCAGCAACTTCCTGATTCGGGATCGATAAGCGAAAGGGAGGACGGGGCTTACCCAGCACGGAAGGTCCAGAAGGCGACGCTTTGAGATAACCCGAGAAAACCAACAGACTCCACAACACTTCCGGATCGTTCTTCACCTCAACGGCAGTGTCTGCCCGGACGCCTGGATCAAAGGTAATCACGCCATTCGTCGGACTCGGCAATACGCTTGATCACGCCATTTCGTTCAACGAGAAAACGTTTCATGTATTGGCTCAAAACGAGTGTGTCGGCGATTCGACCCAGCGGTCCGAGTGGCGAAGAGAAGTCGAAAATATCGCGCATTTCGGTGTATTCGCCGATTGACGAGAAAAAATGGTCGTGGTCGAATCGGGAAAACGCTCCGCGCACCATTGAATCGCGAAAATGTCGTGGCCTATCGAAAACAGTCATTCGGCTGGTTAGGTTTTGCCAAACGCCGAAATGGCGGGCGCGCCAGGTGACCTCGTCGCCCAGACCGAGCAGTCCCTGGGTCACCCCGGCAATCGCGCGCTCACCGGTGCTCGACGTGGATTGGATATGGAGATCCACGCTGCGGGAAAGGTCGAAGCAGCGTTCAATGGGTGCCCGAATCACGGTTTTTAATTCGATAATCGACATGGTGAGGGCTCTTCGACGTGACGCAGGGGCAAGCTACGTGGGCTGGCCATTGTCCGCGCACACGGAGCACGCAGCAAAAGCTTTGGGTTTCATCCGCCGCCCGCCGACGTGTCCATAGACGGGCATTCCGGCGAATACGATTTTGTGCTGCGGCGAGGGCATTTCCGAAGCATACCACGCACGTTCTCGAACGGAAATACCGAGCTGGATTTCGGCGTCGGCGAGCGTCGTGCGGAATGAGATGCGGGCGCGAGCGGGTGCTTTGGAGACGTTTCATTAGCCATCGCTAACTCGACCCATTTCGACTTCGTCCATTTCATCGCCGTTTTCGTCATCCTTTGCCCATTCAGCCTCGAATTCTTCCCACGTCGGGTATTCGAGTCCTGCGACTCGCGGCGTTTTGACAATCCACTGTTTCGATCGGGCGAATGCCTCCCAAATCGTTATCTTGTACGCGAGTGCTTCTGGCGGACCACTGTCCGCCCAATAATTTTCTTTCCATTGCTCCAAGGATCGAACGAGCGGCCACCCGTGCATGGCGAGTTCGAGCGATAGGGTTGGCACCGCAGAGAAATAAGCGTCGCCAACCTTGTCGTCGTCCATCCATTTTACCTCCGGTTCTTCCAATTCAAATTTGTCGCCTCGGCGATACGCGCGGACCAGCGTCACTTCGGAATCGCCATACGGCACCGACAAATGGGCTTCGGTCAAACCCACCTCGATTCGGGGCATTGGCCAATTCGCCATCCAGATCAAATCCAACTGGCGTTTCCAATGGTATACCCAAAACCCGAGTTTCCGGTAAAACCTGATGGTACGCTGCCAAGTCCAATCTGTATCGAGCCGCAACTTGAAACCATGTTTGTCGAGGGTATGCAGCACTCTCTTCATGATTTTGCTGCCCAATCCACCCCCTCGAAACTCCGGCAACAAATAAAAGCTCGAACAACGAGCCATCGACATACCCATCGGTTCGGCCAGCGCAATCGTGCCGACGCGTTTGCCCTCGTCCATGAGCCAAAAACATTTTCGGTACCATTCGGATTTTCTCGGCAATGGAAAAACGTCGTCACGACTCGTTGCCCGAGCCCTCCATTCGGCGCGCCGAGACTCATCGATCGTCCGGGGATCGGTGCTGTCACCCAAACGATGCTCGGCCAGTGACGCGAGTTCAAAATCAACAAACGCACGTTGGTCGAGGTCATCGCGGCCAATATGCGTAATCACTGCGGATTTGACGAGTTCGTCATAAACGGGTTGGAGTGTCGCGCGCATCTGTCGCAACGTAGCATCGTCCCTGCCAAACGCGAGAAAATATTATTGATGGGTTCGCTCGGTCGTTATGGCATTCCTATTCGCCAAACTCGGGGATTGAAACGCGAATGCTGCATGCATGCCCGGTACCTCCGCCGAGCATTTTGGGATTCGGGAGACGTGCCCGCCATCAACTACGCCGCAAGTCCATCTCGAGAATACTCGCCAGAATCATTGGTGATTCCAAGAATAGCCGCCGCTTCATGGCATCAACGGTCATGCGATCCAAATTCGCGGCTCGTTGACCCCCGTGTGCAGCCTCATTGCGCAATCTGTCAAACGGGATTCCTTCCGTCGACAAACCCACGGGCAGAATCGCATCGTTCAGACGCGCAATGAGCTTCAGTTTGTCGTGCCAAGATCTCGTGTGATGTCGAGCAAAATTGACCGCTGCATGACGAGTCGATTTGCCCAAGATCTCCTGAATCATTCGAAAAGCATTGCCTATCGGGACATTGTCCGAATGATCCTGATACAAATACTGCACCGTCGCTGGTGGTCGACCACTACCCCATGACAGTTTTTCCGCCGTGCGATGAGGCTCATACGCTTCATGAATCGGGACAAACACCCGCTCTCGCAATTCTCGCTCGACCACAATCGCGATGAGCAACGCACTTCTGGGCAATTCATCAACGATACCATGGTACAGCATGTCCGCCATGACCAGGTCACCCTGGCTTTGCGGTTGCAACTGCTCGAATCTCTCAGGAGATATGAGCGTTCTCCAGCGTTCGAGGCTTTCTTTACGAATACGTATCTGCCAATCGTGAACAGACTCGAAGGTCGACCCCGTAGCCAGCTCGGCAATGGTTTTTCCAGTAACCTTCTTGACGAGCTCGTTGATCTCGTCGGACTCATCTTTCTCCCGCTCGACACGACGTGATTCGTCGGCCAGTTTTTTGGCCACCTCTTGAAGCTCCGTAACGCGCGTCTGCACCATCCCGACAATACGCTTGCTTTTCTCCAAAGGTGCATATTGTTCGACCCGAATTCGTGCGGCTTGACGAAACCAATACAATGATTCCCCATGAAGCGCCCACCGTTGACAAAATCGCGCCAACTCGAGGCTCGATTGCGCCTGCCGATACAAGTGCTTGCAATTACAACTGAACGTCCAGGATTGAATCCACGCAGCATACGCCTCCGCCCATTGACTTCGAGCCTCATACAGCCGCGCCCAATGATGCTGAACGTCCGCCATTCGATTACGTTGCTCGTGCTTCACAAAGCGCTCGCGCGCTTGCTCGAATCCGATTGCTGCTTGATTGAAATGGCTTTCGTCTTTGCTTCGTAGACCTAATTCGAGACGAATCTTTGCCTGATGAAAAATCGCATCCCCGATTCGAAGCTGGTCTTTCGACTCCAGCGCAATCCGATACTCGTCATCGTGCTTCGCCCTCGCCGTTTCCAAGTCACCTCGGCGCAAAGCAGCTCGCCCCGCAAATGCTCGAGCATTCGCCAGGCGCGGAGTGTCGTCAGTTTTTCCCGACGATACAATCAACGCGACGAGCTCTTCATACCGAGCGTAGCAGTCGTCTGCTCCTTGCAAATTGCCGATTTCATCATAAAATGCCCCCAAGCTCCCCAGCAGTCGGGCCCTCGCCTCTAAGTCCTCAGGAAAACGCGCCTTTTCGAGCGCTCCCCGAAAAGTCTCGTAGGCTTCTTCAAAATGGCCCAGGTGACGCAGTGTCGCGCCGAGATGATTCGCAATATACAGTTTTTGTTGGTTAAACCTGTACGCGTCCGCAAGCTCGCCCGCCTGCACGAGCAAGGCGCGCGACTCGTCGTAGCGCCCAAGGCGATATGCGCACACGCCCATGAAACGCACCCCCAACACTTCCCCTATCTCGCAATGGGCACGACGACTTTCCTCAGCAAGTTGCTTGTTTGTCTCGTACGCCTTTTCATGATTCAATTCGCGCCGGAACTGCTTTGCTTTTTGCCGCAATTGCTCCAATTGCGGCGGCAATCCGTAGTTCTGCTCATTCGTCATTATCAATCCCTCCCACATCTCGATACTCGACGCGTATTCCGCCTTCCGTGCGCCAAAAGAACGCGCCTTCCAAATACCACGGCCATTTGTCTTTCGATAACGGCTTTCGCAGGAGGCGCGCCACCGTCGGCATCACCAATACATCATGCGTCACGAATACGTGCAAACCAGGCTCGTCCCCGATTGTCGTAAACATGTGCCGCACGAGCCGTCTTGCGGCGGCATCCGGATACGCCATACCCGGTAAAACCTCCGACGACGTCGACAAATGCTGCATCACGCCTTCGTGCCCCAGTCGCTCCCAATTGGACCACGCCAATTTCCCGTCAACTACATATACCCCGGGATCACCCAAAAGCCGGTCGTGGACGAGTTCATGGTTCGTCAAAGCACCAGCATTGAGGCATTCTGCCGTCTCGACACAACGGCGCACCGGACTCGTGTGCAGGCGCCGAATTCGGTGTCCCATCAATTCGCCGAGACGAACCGCAAGCCGTTTTCCCTCTTCGGTTATCGGTACCGCATTGCCTGCTTCCCCTGGGGGCAACCGATTCCGCACCGAATGGCGCAATAACACCGCCACGGGTCTGTCTTTCGGTACCGTTTCCAAGTGCCTCAATGTCCACGGGGGAATTTCCCAATCGTTGGTGCTCATATCGCTACCCCCACGACGACCGAAGGTAACGCCGCAATCAGATGCACATCGGCCAATCGAAAACCACTTGCCTGTAAGAGCCGCTCGAATTCCACGGACGAACGTTCGCGACCTCCTGTAGCCACGAGCAAATGCAAGTCGCA
>DAOMZH010000053.1:6969-11885 GCA_035437985.1 Polyangium sp. (in: bacteria)
ATTCCACGGACGAACGTTCGCGACCTCCTGTAGCCACGAGCAAATGCAAGTCGCAAAGCGCTCCAGACAAACTACCGTCGGGGATCAACATTTCAATGATGAATATCCGTCCTCCCGCGGATAATGTTGCCCGTGCATGCGTGAGAATTCGCAATGCTGCGTCGTCATCCCAATCGTGCATGACCCGCGACAGAATCACGGCCTCGGCACGGAGACCCCAAGGCTCGAAAAGATTCCCAGCCTGCCAGTGAATACCATTTCCAACAACGGATTCCCGCCGCCCCTGCTTAATGACTTCGGGCCGATCGAGCACCGTGACTTTGAGGTCGGGATAAGCATCGAGCAACATCCCCGCCAATGTTCCCAATCCTCCACCGGCATCGATGACCTGCTCATTTCCGCTCAATCCTAAGGCTTTCTCCACTTCCGGATAATCATGCCGAGCATAACTGCGGAGCATTCGGTGGTGACCTGCGCAACGACGTTCGTCTCGCGCAACTTCGCCAAATATGTCCGGCGGCGACCATTTCGATCCACGGCGCAGTGCCTCCGACAAACCTTTCCACATGTCCGAGAACGGTCCGCCATACTCGCGCGCGGCATCGGCGAGCGTCAATGAATCATTTCGACGCAGATAAGCTCCGCGCGGAGTCACATCCCACGTGCCCTTCTCATTGCGCACGATTTGCAATTCGCCGAGGGCCCGGAGCAATCGACGCGCGCCGTCGGGTCGCAAATGGCAAAGTTCCGCCACCTGGTTTTCCGACCCCGGCAAAGCCTCGAGCACTCCGAGTTGAACTGCGACCGCAATCGTTTGGGTGCGCCAAAAGCCCACCATGTCGCCGGACAATGCCGCAAACTCCGAACGTAGTGGGGGCCGAATCTCGACCAGAAGTCTCCCTGTCTCGTCGATCACTTCGAGCCCCCCGTCAAATCGCTCGACGCGTGCTTGCCCATTATAAAATGGTTCCACCGCGGCAAACCTGCGCATATAAATTGGTTTTCCTTGCTGATCGACGTGCATCCACCCGTCGTTGTCCCGAGCGCGGGCGAAACCCTTGTGGAAAACGTCGACGTCGAGGAACCATTGCCCATGAAGAAATCTCCCACGCACATCGATATGGGTCGATTGTCCGCTCTCCGCCTGAACGACGGCTACGCCATCGCGATAGTCTCCGGCATAATTCCAGCGCTCCGCATACACAGGTCGACCATCGGGATCAATGTGGAGGTATTTACGGTCTGTTTGTCGAACGGTACAGCGTCCGCCCTGAAAATTCCCACACCAGGCATAACGCGTAACGTACATATCGCGCCCATCAGGCGTGATATGATGCGCCCCGTCTTTCGCTTCAACGGAGGCAAACCCTTCGTAAAACCCGAAGGTCCGAGTAAAACGGCGATCATACGCAGGTGAACCAACTGGACGAATATGCCACGCTTCGCCACGACGAACCACAGGAGCCAACCCTGGCGCATGGAATTTGAGCACCTCGTCGAATCGTTCGGCATACGCAGGCAAACCATTCTCGTTCAGGTGATGCGTAGCATCTGGCGCGATCTTCCAATGCGACCAATTCATGATTCACCTCCCGCGGGCTTACGCATATTGCACCCAAGACACAATTCGCGATTGCGATATGTCGATGCGAGTTCTCGATACCCTGCGCCATTCCAAATCTCCATGAAACTGCGCTCGTGAAGATTTCCAAATTCGCCCAGCGTGCGTCTTTGCGCATCCGGCGCACAACACGGATCGAATCGCCCCATTGCACTGACCCACGCCTCCTGACCCAAGAATGGGCACGGACCGCCTGGTGCGAGATCTTCGGTCGCAGTCTCGTCCAGCAAAAAGATGTTTTCGAGGAGTACGTGTTTCCCATTGGAAAGCAGCTTGGTCGCAGCAACGTCACGCGCTTCGAGCACCGCGGCGTTCCATCGCTGAATGGCCTCGGCATCACGACGCATGGATTGGCTCCGAATTTCATCGAAATGCGCCCACAAGTGATGTCCTTTTACGCGGTCTACTCCCAATTCGATGGCCAAACGCACCATGCCTGCCAATTCATGCACGTTGGATTCGAGGAACGTGAGCTGGAATGTAACGCGACAACGATTTCCGCCCGCCGCTGCATGGGCGTCACGCACGGCAATGAATGCTCGCGCGTTTTCCACGACGTTTTCCCATTTCGTGCCCAACATGATGGCTTCATGCGTTGCTTTTGTCGCGCCATTCCACGATATTTTCACGTCCGAAGTCACAGGGACGATTCGCTTGGCCCAGGTTTCGGCGCCCAAGCGCGGAAATGTCCCATTGGTCGTCAGATTGAGTTTGACGCTGTACCGTGCGCACAATTCCAATATGCCCTCGAAATGCTCGTAGAGCAATGGTTCGCCCATCGTCGACGGAATTACTTCTCGCAATCCGTGCGGCGCCGCCTCAGCAATGACTCTTTCAATCATCTCGAAAGGCATTACGCGTCGCGGTCGGTCCTCCTCCTTGCGCCGAATTTGCAGCGGACTATGCGGCGAATGCTCCTCGCACATGATACACTTCAGGTTGCATGTGTCAGGATTCGTATCGAACGTAATGCGCCAAGGCCCGGGACCGTGTTTGATTCGCGACGACGCATGTCGCTCGAGTACTTTTTCGTAAAGCCGCTCGATTTCTCGCACATGCTCCTGGACATCGGGAATGTCGCCCGCTTCGCTATACACGTAGCCCCGAGCGCCCAAACGCGCGGCAAATGCAGAATCCTTGACAAACCGTTGCATTTGCTCTGCCAAAGAGGCAATCGATCGATGCTCGAATAACAAACCATTGACCTCATGGTGCACGTATTCGGCCATTCCTCCAGCATTCGCCGTAATGACCGGAACGCGAGCTTGCTGCGCTTCGTGAATGACGAGCGGCGAATTCTCCACCCATATCGAAGGAACGACGATAGCATCGCAACGACTGAATACATCCCGGGCGATTTCCTGATTCTTGTATTCCGTGAGCCATTCGACTCTTTCGGCCACGCCTGGCGGCAATGATGCCGCAATGTCGCGGAGCGCTTCCGTATCTTGCCCTCGTGGACGTCCCCAAATGCGCAACTTCGCCTCGCCCTCCAGCATGCCGAATGCTCGAATCAAGTCATGCACACCTTTGGCCGGAATATGCGTCCCGATGTACCCAAACGTAAATGGTTCGTCCCCACTGCGTGTTCGTCCATGCATACGCTCACGGGCAAACCCGTAATCGAGATACACCAATTTGCGTTCCGGAAGTCCAAACGTATCTCGAAAACGATTGTGGAGGTACTTGGCTGGCGCGATGAACAAATCCACGAGCTCGGTCAATTCCCGAACGTGTTGCATTCGTCGTTTGACCCAGTCCGACCAATAAGCAACATCCGCTTCGTACTCGTCCGCCGCTCCGCTGAAATACCGCGAGTAACAACGCTCGGCGCATTTGCGGTTTTCTTGGCCGTCACACGCGGCCCATAGGATATTTGGATCCTCGGGCATCATCTGCATGAATTGGCCTCGCGGGCACATGAGCCAATAATCATGCAGCGTGAACACGATGGGGATTTCGCGTAATGCTGCCTCACGCAGAAGCGACGTCGACAGGTGGTTCAAGTGGCCGACATGCACGATATCGGGTTTTACGCGGTCGAGCACTTCGGCAAACCGTTGATCGATTCCTGCCGCGCGATATCGATCCCTGAGGCGCGGGTTGTTGACGAGATGCACCGTAATGCGCGCGTCGTCTTCGTCGTGCTCTGTGCGTAATCGATAATCGGGGGCAAACGCATCTTCTTCCCGGGTGAACACGTGAACTTCATGCTGGTCAGCGAGCCCGTGGCACAACGTCTGGCTGTACACTTCCGAGCCCGCATTGTAGCGCATCGGATAACCATGAATGACTTTGACGATTTTCATTGGGCGACCTCCTGCGCTAACGCGGCGTTGCCGAGAGCGCGGAAATCGTGAATCAAACGCGTGAGACCTTTTTCGAGCGATACTCGTGGTTCCCAGTCGAGGACTTCTTTGGCCCTGGCAAACGTGCCATGAAACTTCGCGACATCGAAATCGCGCGGAGGCGCATGGCGAATGGTTGAATCGGTTCCCGCAATGCGTATCGCCATTTCGGCGAGTTGTCCCAAGGTCGTGGGCACTCCGCTGACGAAATGAATGGGTTCCGGAGCGGTTTTTCCAGACGCGAGATACTCCGTCAAAGCCGTGATTCCTCGCGTGACGTCGTCGACATGCGTAAAGTCGAACGTATGCTCGGCTCCATCGATGCGCAGAGTTTGTCCCAGGGCAGCGCCTCGAGCAAATGCAGGCACGACGCGGTCGAAATGATCGTAGGTCGAGCCAAACACATTCGACAAACGGATCGTGCAGGCGCGAAGACCGTCACGCCGCGCTGCAGCGACGAGTTTTTCCCCCTCGACCTTTGATCGTCCGTACACATTGACTGGACGAACCGGGCATGTTTCGGCGACGGGCAAGCAATCGGGTTGCCCATAAACTTCGCGACTGCTGGCGAAAATGACCCAGGGACGCAATGGCGACATCGCGGCCAATTCGAGGATACTGCGTAATCCGCCGACATTGGTCGACCAACAAAGCTCGGGGTCACGTTCGCCCCAAATGACCCGGGAAACAGCAGCGAGGTGAATGATTCCGTGCACCCCCGCAAGCGCTTTGCCCATTCTTTCACGATCGCGGACATCACCGTACGCAACGCCAATGGCTTGGATATCGATGCCCGCAACATCAAAACCTTGCGCAACCAATGCGGGCCCGAGCGCACTTCCTACGAGCCCTGACGAACCGGTCATGAGAATTCGGCGAGTCATGAGAAACCTCCCGTCATGCAAATCGACACATCGCTTGTCCTGTACGAAGAAAGATGCCGTTGA
>DAOMZH010000053.1:11985-24997 GCA_035437985.1 Polyangium sp. (in: bacteria)
TCCCGTCATGCAAATCGACACATCGCTTGTCCTGTACGAAGAAAGATGCCGTTGATTGCGAATTCCAACGAAAATTTTGCGAACCTTGGCATTTTCCCGAGCGGGCCGGTTCGAGCACCCCACGTGCCAGCGTGGACACATACGCCATGTATGCGAAATTTCTAGACAAAATTCGTTGCTCGAAACCGAGCCGCGTGATCGCGATCAGGCCACCCGCCTCGGCGCATGATCGCGATCACCTGTGCGCATGTGAGCGAATGCGCATCGGTGTCTCTACTTGCGTATTACGTCGCCTTGACTTCGACCGTCAGGAAGCCCTGGGCGCCGATTGCCATGATTACCCCCGCGACTTCTTCTTCGGCCCGACAATCCCCATTTCGCGAAAAATGCCTTCCTCGACCAGCTGTTCTGCCGCCAAACGCGACGTCGACAAAATAACGCACCGGAATGGGTTTTGCGTGAGAATCTCTGCCGCGTCGTCGTGGAATACGCGACAAACCACCAAACAATGCGTGTTCAAGTCGCGAATACGATCGACACGCACCAAGTTTTTTCCAAGATCATCATCTGCTATGACCACCAGGTCCGTCGTCTCCACGCCAGCTTGCCGCAATACATTCACATCCTCGGTTTCCTCGAGTAGCTCCGAGCCAATCGCTTCGGCGCGCAGCGATTCCGCAAGCCGCTTTCCCAAATTGTTTTTGCCAATGATGACGGCTTTGCGCACACCTGCTTTTTGGGCTTTTGCCAGGATGAACTTTGCCGCGACTTTCGATGTGGAAAGCACACGCGCCGCATACGATTTGCCCAATATCTGCCCCACGTCGTCATCGGCACAACGCACGACAAGTTTGCCCTTGGGGTTTTTCGCACGAATTAACCGACACGCCACGACGGCCGTTTCCAAGTCGTCCGTGGCCACGACGACGACCTTAGCATATTCGATTTGCGCGTGCTCCAGCGTCGATTCGTCGCGCGCGCTCCCCAATACGAGCGGCGCCTCCGTGCGCACGAGGTCATCGACGAGCGCCCTGTCTTCATCGACGACCACTGCCGTCGCTCCCGCATCATCCGCCAACGCCCGAATTCGTTTGCCCAAATTCGTGTAACCAATGACGACGATATGATTCCGTGCTCTTTCGGCGAGTGCGGCGCATGTTGCTTCCGGACGATAACGACGCGATACATTGGCCACGATCATCGACGCAATGACGCCGAACACGATGACTTCCGTGAACGTCGCATAAAATCGCCCCCAAGCACTCGGGTTTTTCTGCACGCACAATGCGAGCAGCATTGCGTCTGCGATCGCAGCGTCGAACACAATTCGAAACACAGTGAAATTCACGACGATCCACACCGCCACGAACAAAAGTGCTGCCGCGTTCTGCCGCACAACAACAGCAAGTCGAATCCAGATTCGTTTCATAGGAGGTGTTCACACGACGCAAGCATTTGAGGTGTCGCGAGTGTCGCATGACCAACGGCAACATTTCAAGGTTAATCGCACACCGCGCGTTGGGAACAGATGCAGGCCTTCGAGCGTTCAACAGATCATCGGGCGTAGCTGGGCACCATTGGCTCGAAATATCATGAGAATCTGCTTGAAACCATTGCACTTATTGACTTTGCTCACTTGTCTCCAGGGCGCAATGCCGGCACGAGCCGCTGGTCCCGAGGCCGTGGCGCGAAGCAATCGTTCATTGTGGCCGCATGCACTGGATTCCACGATCGCCTACAACCGGGCGTCTCGGGCGGAAATCCTGGCTTTTACGGCGGCTCTGGCGCGCGTGACGGAATTGGGCGAATCGGGTCTGCGCACGGAACTGCATATCGAATCTCCAGATCTTGCGTCGGTCAAACGCGTGCGGAATCGGCTGGTCGACCGATTGCTGCAAAATTATCGGGCAGCGCAGAAGAGCTGTGGCCCCGACGAACCATTTTGCGCAAGTGTGCAGTCCGCCCCGGAATTATTCCAAGCCGCGGACAAACTTGCGATGAGCGCCCCCGCGCCGTACCGGCAATGGCTGACGAATGCCCAGCAATTCCACCGAATTTATGCCCAGGAACAAGTTCGATTGGCCGCGCTCTTTCCGAAAATCAGCAGCGAAATCGACCGTTTCGACGACAAGGAGCGGAATGGATTCGAACTCCCCGACGGGCATTTCCAATTGACCTTCGACGACGGACCCAGCGATCGCGCTGGTAGTACCGACACTTTGTTAAAAACGCTCGAGCAGCAGGGGATTCACGGCACGTTTTATGTCGTGGGCACGAATCTCCAAGCTCGATTGCAGGTGGAGACGCGCGAGCAGCTGCGCGAGCGGTATCAAGGGCAATGCGTAGCGCTGCATGGCTGGAATCACGTCTCGCATCAAAAATCGGAAAACTGGCAAAAGTCCGTACTGGACGTGCAACAACTGGTACAGCAGGTTTTTCTAACGCAGTATCGACCTTGGTTTCGTCCGCCATATGGGCAACGACGCGCGGATGGCGGATCGTTTTTCCAGGAACACGGGCTCACGGTGGCCTTGTGGAATATCGACTCGCAGGATTGGAATGGGACCCTACGCGCCGACGAAGCAGCAAACCGGGTGCTCACATTGATGCTTTTGTGGCGCCGTGGCGTCGTCTTGTTTCACGACGTGAATCAGAAAGCCAATACGGCCGTCCCCTGGTTGGTTGGACAAACGCGCCAAGCGGGCATCGTCTGGGAAGATTGTCGTGATCAGGACAATCGCGCGGGGAAATGAATCTTTGGCAAAGCCAGCAAATCTGCTATGCTCCGGGTCCGATGCCGCGCTCGAATCAACCCCCGAATGCAGTCGAAAATGCTTTGGAGTCACTTTATACCACGTTTAATCGGTATCAAGGGACGCACCTCGAGGGCTGCCCGCATTGTGTATCTTTCGAAGACAGCGCAGCACTACGCCGTGCGCCATTGCGACGGCTCGGCGGTGATTTGTACCGTTACCTTTTCAAAGCAATGACCACCTGGGGAACGGAGGACGATTTCAAACATTTCGTTCCTCGATTGCTCGAAGTCTATGCATCGAGCACCGATGCGTGGCTACTCTGCGACAAACTTGCGTATGCGCATTGGCGTGCCTGGCCCGAGGCTGAGCGACGCGCGGTGGAAGACTATTTACTCGCGGTGTGGCGGGACGAACTCGTGAAATATGGCCCTCCGCTGCCGGGCAATTCGTTGCTCGAGACGATGTTGACGCTCGACCTCGATATTTCGCCTTATGATCTCCGAACGAAACTCGAAACTTGGCGCTCGGATCCGTCACGCGAATCTGCACGACTTTTGGCGCAGTTTGTGCTCGATCACGGGATGGAGCTATTTTGGTCGAGCCCTCCCAATGGTCGTCGTCCGACGTTATGGCAATGCAAGTACGAGATTGCAGACGACGTTCAGGCGTGGCTGCTCGAACCCGCAACGCGAGAGCGGCTGGAATCGAGTTTTTTCATGCATGGGGACGCCGATGTCGCGCGGGCATTTGACTTGCTGGAACGGTTTGCGCAATATCAATCCCGTTGAAACGATACGATACATTCGTAACTCCAAACTGCGCGTCAAACACTCTTGCGACGTTTTATCGAGACATTGGAGCTTTGTTCGCCGCTTGTTTTGCGAGGACGCGTGGGCTTCGCTTTCGCCGTCGTTTTTTTCGGGGCAAGCGCTGTCTTGGTGCCTTTCTTGTCGCCCAAAACCCAGCCAAAACGTTCGAGAGATATATTGCCATGCGCGTCGAATTCGATGCCCTCGGCCTCGAGGAGCATACGCTGAATCGCGCCACCAACGGGATCCTTGATCGTAATCGTCGCGCGGCCCTTGCCCTTGGCGCCAAGTACACGTTGCCAAGGCACATCATCGTTTTTCCCAGAATCCTTTAATGCCGCCAGGGCAAACCCCACGTGTCGCGCAGACCGCGGATGCGAGGCCATTGCCGCCACGGCGCCATAGGTACACACGCGCCCGCGCGGGATGCGCCGCACGACGCGATAGAATTCACCCCAGAGTGAAATAGTCTCGGGCAAAGGCTCCGGTTTTTCCGGCGCCCGGGGAGCAGCCCTTTTTGCCGGGCTACGCGATTTTGCCGGGCTACGCGACAAACCTAAAGACAGTTTGGAGGGACGCACGAAACGACTCCTACTCTTTCAAAATAAACTCATTTGTTTTTTCTTTGCCCGGACACTCGAACGCTCGGGTGCACCGCCGACCTTGTTTTCCACGAGACGCGCCTCGATTTCTTGCAAGAATGGTGAACTCGACGGCTCCAATGCCGCGCCGCGAATATGCCTCGATTCAGCGCGGGTCAAGAAAAGCCGCTCACGCGCTCGTGTCATGCCCACATAAAACAAGCGCCGCTCCTCGGCCACGTCCGCATCGCGCCCCGGCAAACGTAATGGCAAAAGACCATCTTCACAACCTACGATGAATACCACGCGAAACTCTAAACCCTTGGAAGCGTGAAGAGTCAAGAGAGAAATTCGCTCGGCCCGCGGATCCCAGGTATCCACCTCCACGTCCATCATTGCTTCGAGCCGAAATTGCGTGGAATTCCCATGACAACGCTCGGCAATTGCCAACAGCACGCGCAACGCTCCGTCGATCTCCGGTTCACCATATTGGCCTTCGGCACTTTCGTCTTCGCGGGCATGCGCCGCAGCTGCGCGCAACGCGCCCGCCAGCGATTCCGACGACTCCAAGCGCGACCATTGCGAGAGAATCGCCATTGCCGCAGCTCGCTCGGCAATTCGCTCGTGCGTGCGCCGTTCAAAAGGCATTCCCGAACGCGCCAACGCCGCAGCCAAGGCTTCGGATTGCGCCTCGGTGCGATAAAGAATCGCAAAATCAGAAAATGTATGACCACCCGGATTCGCCGAGGGAATGACGCGCCCCGTGTCGAACGAATGCAGCGATGTACCACCGACCAACGTTTCGATCATCTGCGACACCCATACCGCTTCGGCTTGTTCCGAGCGCGCTACGTGTACGCCAATGCGACTCTGATCCTCCATCAATGGACGTAGAATACGCTCGCCCATCGTCGGCGATGGTGCAATGACGGAAAGCGCCGCGTCCACAATCGTGCGGGTAGAACGATAGTTTTTGCCGAGACGAACCACACTCGCCGCCGGAAAGTCTTCGCGAAATCGGAAAAAGAATCCCACATCCGAGCCGCGAAAACCGTAAATGGCTTGATCCGGATCGCCAATGGCACAAACGTTTTTCGTATCGCCTGCCAATCCACGGAGCAATTCATATTGGCGTTCGTCGATGTCTTGAAGTTCGTCCACGGAGATATGCGGCCAACGCGTTTGCAATGCCGCCCGTACGCCCTCGCGGGTAGCCACGAGCAAACTCGCGCGAGCGACGAGGTCATCGAAATCAACGAGGCCCCGGGCCGAAAGCGCCTGTGAATACGCAACAAAAGCCTTGTCCAGCTCGGCGCCTTCCTCCACCAATCCCAGCCGACGGGCCTCTTCAGGTTGTAAGGTTTTTCTTTTCAAACGCGATATTTGCGCGCAAAGCGAGCGGGCCTTTTGGGGCTTGAGTGACAAAGCCTCTATCAGCGTCGTTTCGCGTTCTCGATCACTCGCCAATTGAATGTCTTTTGTCTCGCCAAACTCGTGCAGGATCGACAAACCCAAGGCATGAAACGTCATCGTAGAAATCGGTTCGGCCGCAAGCCCTAGAAGAACCTCGAGGCGTTCTTTCATTTCACTTGCGGCCCGCCGCGTAAACGTAATGGCGAGAATTTGTTCCGGCAAGACACCTTGCTCTTTCACCAAATGCGCGATTCGATGCGTGAGGGTCCGGGTTTTTCCTGTACCCGGTCCCGCAATCACGAGCAGCGGGCCGCGAACGATTGCTGCAGCGGCACGTTGATCAGCATCTAGCCCGTCGAGTACGGATTGAGGTTGGGAGTTTTTCTCGGCCACAGCAAGCAGCGGAAGTTCTTGGGACACATTTTTCTTCGTGGCACGTTTGTCACGGACAGTCGGAGCCTCGTCAGCCTTCTTTTCTGCCTTTACCGGCTTTTCGGCGGGCTGAAAAATATCCTCGAAAAGCACAGCTGCCGTTGCGCGGCGCGCGATTTCACCGGGTGTAAATAGCTTGATGGTGCCATAAACACCGTCATAACCAGCCTCGCGCAAGACGCGCCCGCTCCGCATTCGCTCGATGCCCTCCGCGAGTAACGTCGACCCTGCCCGGCGCAAATCGTCGAGAGGCACAGTTTCGAGTATGTCGAGTTCGGATCCAAGCTGCGATAGGAGCGAGCGATACGCCTGCTCGACGGCCTGACTTTCCACGCCCATCGCATTGATTTCTCCGAGGATTTCAGGCAAAGGCACGACGCTCTTGAAGTCGGCCACATTTTCAGGACGAAATCCGGCTGGCCGATCCGCCAAAGAATCGATACGCGATGATGTTCCAACGGTCACGCGCTGACCACAGGCCGGACAAACCTCTCCGCACGCCCGCGTTTGTTCGGGTTCCAAGCGAATGTTGCACGAGCGGTGGCCGTCGAGGTGATACTTGCCTTCTTCCGGGAAAAACTCGAGCGTCCCGCCAAACCCTTCGCCAGTCTCTAGCGCTCGGCGCAGAGCAAAATAGTCGGGTTCACCATGAAAAACCGTGGTCTCGCGGCCCAGTTTCGCGGGTGAATGTGCATCCGAGCTCGATACGAGGCGATACCGATCGAGCTTGGAGATGCGCCAGTTCATCGCTGGATCCGAAGACAAACCTGTTTCGATGGCAAACACGTGGCTCGCGAGATCACCATAACATTCTTCGATGGAATCAAATCCGCTCATGGACCCGAAAACGGCATACCAAGGCGTCCAGACATGGGCGGGAACGAGGTAACTTCCTGGGCCGGATTCCAGAACGATTTCGAGTAGATGCCGAGAATCCAAACCGAGCATGGGGCGGCCATCGGCCTTCAAATTCCCGATGCGCGCGAGAGCCGCGGTGATGCGATCGGCGGATTCGAAATCCGGGGCATACGCGAGGTGATGAATACGCCGGGTTTTGTCGTGCTTTTTGTAGATAGTCGAGATTTCGACTGAGAGCATGAAGCGTGTGGTGCCGCGACAAGGTGCGGGAAGTCGTTCGTTGACGGCGTGTTCGAGGTCAGGTTTGAGGCGAAAAAGGCCGGGTTCTGCAGGGACGAGGTCGCGTTCGAGTTCGGCGCGCCAAGCGGGATGGGTGAAGTCGCCGGTGCCCACGACGGTGATGCCTTTGCGGCGCGCCCACCAAGCGAGGTGGTAGAGGTCGCAGTTCGAGCTGGTTGCGCGAGAAAAACGGGAATGTATGTGCAGGTCGGCATGATAACGCATGTTTGTCCCTACCGATTGTGTTTGGCGTGTCTAAACCCAGCGACGAACGGTTGTCAAGACAAAATATATTGCGTTGGGTTGGTAACGCCAAACAGCGGGCGCCATGCTGGATCCCGGGACGGGAAACGGTTCCACGGAGGTGGGTCGAGGCGACGGGTCGGTGTTCACGAACGTGACGCCATGGCGGTCGTGGAGTGTCCGAGCACGGTTCGAAATCGATCAATACTTGACGCGCAGACAGCGCCATGGACAATGCGAATCATGGCTGCACGGCATGTTCATCCTGGCGCGATCCTGGCCCGCAAATATCGCGTGGAACGGGTGCTTGGGCAAGGTGGGATGGGGGTCGTCGTTGCCGCGCGACATCTCGAGCTCGGGCAACTCGTGGCGCTGAAACAGCTCGTGACTGGCCATGTCGTGAATGAGGAGCAGCGCGAGCGATTTTTACGCGAGGCTCGCGCGGCGGTGCAGTTGCGAAGTCATCACGTTGCGCGGGTTTTGGATGTGGGTACGGATGAAAACGATGCGCCGTACATCGTGATGGAGTTTCTCGAGGGGCAAGATTTGCACGCGCTCTTGAAGTCGCGCGGTCCGCTGCCCTTTGCGGATGCGGTCGAATATGTTTTGCAAACGTGCGAAGCCGTCGCCGAAGCGCATGCAGCGAATATCGTGCATCGCGACTTGAAACCGGCGAATTTGTTTTTGACGGTGGATGTTGGCGGGGCTCCATGTATCAAAGTGCTCGATTTTGGAATATCGAAGATTGCGAGTTCCGAAGTTGCTTTGACGCATGAATCGCAAATGTTGGGTTCTCCGCTGTATATGTCGCCGGAGCAAATGAATGCGCCGCACACGGTGGACGCGCGGGCCGATATTTGGGCGCTGGGGATCATTCTGTATCAGCTCGTAGCAAGTAAGACGCCATTTCATGCGCAAACCGTCCAAATGGTGTGCGCCAAGGTGATTGGCGAAGAGCCGCCGCCGCTGCATTCGTTTCGCCCTGACGCACCTCCGGGATTCGAGGCCGTGATTCGGCGAAGTTTGGCGAAGCCGCGGGAGATGCGTTTTCGTGATGTGGCGGAATTGGCGGTCGCGCTTGCGCCTTATGCGTCGCCGCGAGCCCGCGTATACGTGGAACGCGTAGCACGCGCCTTGGGAAAACCCGTGGGTGCTTCGATGGTCGCGCCGATATATACCGGGGAAGCTCCAATTGGCGGAGATACGAATAAACCAATCGCGGGAACGGTCGGCGCTGTTTCCGCAACACGGCCAAAGCAAGGTTTCCCGATTGGATTGCTCGTGGGCTTGGGGCTCGTCGGGACGATGGTGGTTGGAGGTATTCTTTGGATCGCGGTCAAACCGATGACCGAAAACAAATTCAATGTTGCGGCTCCCGTGGTGGAAACAGTTCCAGCTCGTTCAGTGGAGACCGAGCCAATGGTCGCTCCGGAAAAACCTGTTCCGACGATTGAACCGGTAGCCTCGGCTTCGAGCAGTGCGACGCAAAAACCGCTCGCGACTGCCCCGGCGACGACGGGAAAAGCCCCGACGACGGCCGCCGCAACAGCCAAACCGCCCACGAAGAAAAACACGAGCCTGTACGAACCGTGAATCTATTTTCAGGGAAATTCGTGTACGTCTTCTTGTAATCCCGCCGCGCCTGTTCCCGGTAAATCGCCCCCAGCCCCGCCGTCGCCAGGCATTGCGGTGGTAATGGTCACGCCACTCAAATCGAGCGTCGTTTTGGCTGCGTGGGCAATGCCCCAAGAATGACCGCCTGCTCCGCCGCCCCCTTGGCCCCCACTTCCGCCATTGCCGCCATTCGCTCCATCACATGCAGCTGTGGTAATGGCACCACCTCCGCAGCTACCTCCCTTCCCGCCGAAGCCACCATTGCCCCCGGCGCCGCCATTTTGACCAGTTCCCCCGGCGCCTCCCATGCCTCCATAGCCGGTCACGATTGCAACGTTCAAAAAACGAAGCGTACCTGCGAGGCTGACGATACCAATGCTGGAACCCCCAGGCTCGCCCCCTAATCCCCCATTTCCCGGACAACCTCCAGCACCTCCACTGCCTCCGCTCGCTCCAAAAAAATTCGTTTTTCCTTTTGCACCACCCCCACCACCAGCACCTTGTCCGACGGTTCCTTTGCCCCCAGCTTGTCCGGATGAACCTATGTGCCCTTTGATTTCATCCAATGTTCCGACAGACTTGCCACCTGCTCCGAAATTGCCACTCATCCCCAGGCGCCCGTTCGCCCCGGCAATGCAAGACGTCACATTTTCGCCCGGTCCACCTTGGCCAAACATCGAATCCGTGGGCAAACCATTCTCCCCCGGATCGCCAGACATATCTTGGCCATTGCCCCCTTTTCCGCCTACGGATTCCGGGCACAAGACGTTTACGACGGCGGCCCCGCCTGGATTCCCCCCCGAACCTCCAAAACAAGCATTTTGACCCGGATTACCACGAACAGCGGGGTCATTGGGGTCGGCCGGTCCCACGTCGTCGGTCGGCGTCGCGCCTTTCGCGCCAGGTTCGCCGTCGCTAGCAGTTATGGTCGAACGAACGAAATCGACGGTCGGACCATTGATGATCACCCCGATCGCCGAACTTCCCGCGAAGGAACCGACCGTCGCTTGAATATCGATATCTTCGACGCGAGTTGCGCCCATTCCTAAAATCCGCATGGACGATTGAAATGGCGAATCCAAGCTCGGGGCCGGCGCTTCGATGCGTGCACGCCGGCTAGCGTCATATTTCCATTCCGCTTGTAGGCAATCAAATCCGCCAAATAAAGAAACACCTGCCGGAATATCGACGCGCTCGGTAAAAATCCCACACAGGTAAACCCGAGCTTTGGCGTTTCGTGCGGCATTGATAGCGGTGGACAGCGATTTGAACGGCGCAGCTTGCGTACCCGCATTGCCGTCGCTTGCCGCCGAGCCGCCCACGAAAAATGCGCATTCGTCGCGAATGACCGCGGGATTGGCACTCGGCGAATCCATGCATTCCGGCAAAGGACCTACCGAACCGGAATATGGCGTGCCGTCGGCATTACATGTCGCATTGAGGCTGCAATCGTCGGCATCTGCTGAACATCCAAGCAATTGACCAAACCCCAGCGACACGACGAGTCCGAACGAAACGATAGTCGTTTGCAGCTTGCGCATGACAGAGTCCTCACAGGGAAAGATGGTTCAAAAACGACCGTTGGCCGAGATTCCGGACAAACCCGGCGCGATTACGGGGGCAAACCAAAAACTTGTCGCGCTCTTTTTGGGCCCCGGAAGTGCCACATATGTCAACGTTGCTGCTGTAAAAACGGCTCCAGCAACGACCACGATCGTGCCAACATTGACAAACGTATCTTTTTGCGCGAGTTTGTCAGAGAGGTCTCGGCATTGCTGGAGATAATTGGCATGCTGGGGATGTGCCGTGTTGCATACCGCTTCCGGCATGCCGTCACGAATCACCTCCGCCTCGTTTCTCAAGCGTGGACTCGACACTACAAGCCCCACCCCCACGCCAATGCCCACAAGGGCCGCCGCTCCTCCGACAATTATGAGCGGAAGACTTTTTTTCGGACTTTCAGGAGGAGTTTTGGGGGGTTCGGAGGGCCCTGCCGCGACTTGCAACGCAGGAATGTCGACCGACGTCGTTCCGAGTTTGGCGGGTACATCCACCATTCGAGTCCACTTTGCTTTACCTGGGGCAACCACTTCAATCAGCTGCGGACCCGCATCCACAGGAAATGCCGTTCCCCACAAGGCTTCGGCAACGACTTTGCCATTGCGACGAACCTCCAACCCTTCGGTCCCAGCGTTCGCCGAAACATTCACGACAATTTTGGAAAGGTTGGGCTCGAGTTGTTCGGCGCGACGAACGGCTTCTTTCTCGCGCGCGTCGTCGTGGACTGTCCGCGCGACCGACGCAGCTTCGCGAAAAGTCGACCAAGCGCTGGCAGTATCGCCTTTTTGCTCGTAACAATCGGCCAGCGCAAGGAGCCGGCCAGGTTTGGGATCGAGCTTGTGACTCGCGGCAAACTTGGGGCAGGCCTGGGCAAAATCCTTTGCTTCGGCGAGGGTTCGTGCTTCTCGAAAAAGCGTATCGGCGGCAGCGCGGTCTTCCGCAGTATCCGCCAAAGCCTGGCGACTGGACAGCAGCGAGCCCAAAATCAGTAAGAGGACGGGACTTTTACGCATGCGAGCCGTAACGATAGCAAGATGCGGTTTGAATTGCTAGGGCTTTGTGAACTGCTCCGGCGCCCCTTTCGAGGCGCAAGGACAGGGCGACAATATCATCCGATCTTGGCAAGATCGGTCATTACGGGGATTGCTTCGGGAGGTCTGTCGCAAAGGAAGAACATTTGCGGGTCGATTTCGATGACGAACCTTGGGGTGAGCGGTTCGTCACGACGGACTCAGGGTTCAGCGCGCCGAACGACGACGTCGGCGCAATGCTGCCAGCGCACCGGCAAACATCAGTACCGCTGAGGCATTGTTTGCCGATCCGCCAATCGTGCTGCAATCACAGCCACTCTCGGTGTCGATGGGCGGGTTTTGACCTCCTGCGCCCGCAGAACCACCCGTTTCGCCCATTCCACCCATTCCGCCACTACCTCCGGAACCGGCGCATGC
Source organism: Polyangium sp. (in: bacteria) (assembly GCA_035437985.1). Taxonomy (GTDB): domain Bacteria; phylum Myxococcota_A; class Polyangia; order Polyangiales; family Polyangiaceae; genus Polyangium. The sequence continues at coordinate 23,979 of DAOMZH010000053.1, forward strand.
ATTGGTAGGATCGAGCGGACAAGGATCTTTGTCGTCGAGCAATCCATCGTCGTCGTCGTCGTTATCACATACGTCACCCATTCCATCGCCGTCCGTATCGAGCTGATCGGTATTGGCAATGAGGGGGCAATTGTCATCGGCATCGAGGATGCCATCGCCATCGGTATCGCCATCGCACGCGTCGCCCATACCATCTTTGTCGGTATCGGTCTGATCGTCATTGGCGACGAGTCGGCAATTGTCAGTATCGTCGAGGATTCCGTCGTTATCCGAGTCGGTATCGATATAATCGGCCTTGCCATCGCCGTCGGTATCGATGGGCGGAGTTCCTAGATCGGTATCTCCTGCTTCGTCGATATCGAGAATGCCATCGCCGTCGGAATCGTCATCGAGGGGGTCGATGGTCGCATCCGTATTGGTATCCACAGGATCGGTCGTATCTTGAATTTCCGTAAGGTCGTCGATGTTATCGTGATCGCTATCCGGATCGATTGGATTCATGCCCGCGGTAATTTCGACAGTGTTGAGAACGCCATCGTTATCGGCATCGTCGTCGCAAACGTCGCCGGGGCCGTCGCCATCCGTATCGAGCTGACCCATATTGGGGGTAATGGGACAGTTGTCCATTGGATCGAGTATGGTGTCGTTGTCATCGTCCGGATCGCACGCGTCGCCTTGGGGATCGTTATCGTGGTTTTCTTGACCCGGATTCGCCGCGAACGGGCAATTGTCTACAGCATCGAGCAGTCCGTCGTTGTCATCATCAGGATCGCAAACGTCACCTTGCATGTCGTTGTCGTTGTTTTCTTGCCCGGGGTTCGCCGTCAACGCGCAATTGTCCGTGACGTCCAGAATCCCATCATTGTCGTCGTCAGGATCGCAAACGTCGCCTTCTGCGTCGTTATCATTATTTTCTTGCCCGGGGTTCGCGGTTAATGAGCAATTGTCCATCGGATCGAGAATACCGTCGTTGTCGTCATCAGGATCGCAAACGTCGCCTTGCGCATCACCATCGTTGT
>DAOMZH010000054.1:0-24972 GCA_035437985.1 Polyangium sp. (in: bacteria)
GCCCGCAATCATAAGGACAGCCGTTCTGCACTTCGCGAGGGTTCGCCGGAGGCGTGAGCACGAGCGACTGGGCGACGGTACCCTCGTACCAATTGGCCGAACTGGAAATCAACACCTTTTCAGGCCCATGCGCGGCGCAATCTTTCTCGAGAAAAACCTGCTCACCTGACCGAACGACTTGCGCGGGTACCGTTTTCTTGCACGTCCGACAAAGTCCTGTCGTCGTGTGTAATGTTTTGTCTGCCAAACTCGTTGCCCCGTCCGCCATGGTCGCCTCGATTCCTCAATTTGCTGGCGCACCTTGCCGCCCAAGCCATTTCCGCAGAAGCCAATCACTGCTCAAAATCAAAAATAGAGCAAAGCCCAAATTCACGAGCCAGGTTGCCCACAAAGCAGTCGAAAATCGTTCGACAGGCGCCCAGGCACGGTGCGCGAGGTTGATATTCAAGACGGGCGGCGTGAAATTGTACGCAACGATCATCATCGAAATGAGAAAACCAAACGATACCCAGGGCGCCCAACGCGGAACGCCCGAACGTCGCACTTCGGTATACCCGACAGCGAGGGGCAAGATATGCACGAGAACCGATGTCCACGTCGTGGTCCGCATCGCGACGAGGTCGAAAAGAAAGCCCCACATCCCGGCACCGAGATGAAACGAAAATCCGAATAAAACCAATTCTTTTTTTTGCAACAATATTCCAATCGCCAAAATGGTCGTGGCCACATGGCACGCCCAAAGCATTTCGGGCAAAAGGCCAAAAGGCAATTTGGCCACGAATGCATGCGCGAAGAGCACCGCCAGAAGCACGAGTCCGACCCACCGCGGCGTCACAAGCCCCCCGTCAATGGCAAAACGGAGCCCGTCATCCACCGATTCGTCAGCGCCAGGCGCACGATGGCTTTTGCCGCTTCCGTAGCGGTGCCAACGCGCGCAAACGCACTAAATTTTTCGTAATCGGCGCGCCTCGCCGGATCGATATCTGCAGATATCCCTCCCGCAAGCAATCCCAAGAGCACGAGATTGATGCGGATACCAGACGAACCCAATTCCCGCGCCAATGCGTGGGTCAACCCCAAACGAGCCGATTGGGTCGCCGCAAAAGCTGGCGATGCTGGCAATTTCGTGATTCCCGCTTGCGATGCCGTCAATATGACGTCCGCGGGTTGCCCCGCCAAACCGGCGACGAACGATTGTATCGCAATCAAGACCGAACGTACATTCACGGCGTACATCTCGTCAGCCAATGCATCCGCAACATTCAACGTCGACGCCCGGCACGCAAGCACCGCCGTATGGACCAAGATGTCTGGTTTTCGGGCGTCTTGGGTGAGCTTGGCGAAAAGCTCCCGAATTGGGTTTGTCTCCGAAAGGTTCGTCGGGTACGCATGAGCGCCCGTTTCGGTTACCAAAGCCTGCGCTGCTTCCTCTTGTGTGCGATACGTGAATGCCACGCGCACACCCTCGCGCACGAGACCGCGCACGACTTCGCGTCCCACATATCCCGTTCCGCCGAGAACCAGCGCAGTTCGCAACTCGCTCACCCGCGCGCCTCCGACGAGAGCACTGGTTTGGCCAAACCCAATTCGAAGCGCAAGGATTCATCGGAGCGCACGTGCCAGATATGTTGGTCCAAGTAATAATGGTGGAAAAAGATTCCCCAATAAACGACGAGGCAAAGATCCGCAATCAGGCTTTCTCGCGCAAAGGGACGAATACCTGGAAGGATGCCGCGCACCGCATTCAATGCCAAATATCCGAGCGAGACCATAACGAACGCGAGATACGCGATCCCCGGGCGCCGACCCAAAAACGCCGCGACCGACCGGTCGGCATTTTGACCATAGCGACGCAGGCCGACGATCGACGTTATGCCCAAATAATTCATGCCATGGACAATCCCGCCCACGACTTGGGTTGCCAAAAACGCCTGCTCTGGATCCTCGGGACGCGGAATCAATGGCTCGAACGCCCCGACGACGAACATGGCATAACATTCCAAACCAATGGCGGGTCCCAGCAAGAAGAGAAGTGGCCTCATGCTTTCTTGGGGAAATCGCGAACGCCGAAAAATCGCATAAGCGACGACGGTCACTCCAAGCAAAACGAGCAGCCCAATCGCCGCGGCCGACAACCAGAAAGGAAACTGCTGCGGAAAACCAAAGAGATTACGATTTTGCGGATGCCCAAACGAAAACAATCCAAACGCGATCCACAACGATCCATGCAAAAGATACCGATCGTATTTGCGAGCCGTCAGTGAACTCTGGTCATGATGATGATAAATTGCCAAAATGCCGTAAAACTGGCGAATAGCATGATGATAACTCCAGAGCGTGGCAAACAGCAGAAATAAATCAATGGGGGCCCGTGAATGCGCCGCGTGCGCTGCGAGCCACGCGAAAATTCCAGGAAGCAACCACGCCAAACTGCCGACGAGGAGCCTTCCACGTCGCCGACGTTCCGATGCATCGAGGTACGTGCGAGACCACGTCGCCACCAAATGTGGGCCCTCGACAAACAACAAAAAACCCCAAAATAAGGGCACGACTGCCGCTGGAACCATCAGCGCCAATGCCCCAACTCCCATGGCGATGAGGGCACTACCAAAAAAGAAGACGAGATCGAAACGTTTTCCGCCGATCCAACCGATTTCGTCCGCGGTCTGTTCGCGCGCCACGTTCCGATTCTACCACATGACTCGGTCGAAGGTGCAAGGGATTCGAACAGCGACTTTTCGCCGACTACGGCACGAGTTTTCCTCGTTTCAAGCGCAGCACGCGCGGAAACTCGGCACTCACGTCGACGTCATGCGTGCACACGATGACCGCGGCTCCACGCGTATGCGCGCGACGAAATAATGCAATCACGGCCGACGCATTGGCATCGTCCAAATTCGCCGTCGGTTCGTCCGCGAGCAAGACCGCAGGCTCGTTCACGAGCGCGCGCGCAATCGCGACACGCTGCATTTCACCACCAGAAAGCTGCATGACGTCATTACGTCCGCGATCACTTAATCCGAGTTCCTCCAGAAGCTCATCTGCACGCGCCAGCGCCTTCTTTTCGTGGCCATGCAGTTTCCAATGCGGAAGCGCCACATTATGGCGCACATCGAGTGCCGGCAAGAGATGAAAACTTTGAAATACGAGGCCCACCTCGGCCAATCGAGTTCGAGCGCGTTGCCTATTCGAGAGCGCGTGAATCGAGCGACCGCGCATTTCCAATACGCCCGAAAACTCCGCATCGAGCAATCCGAGCAATCCGAGCAAGGTGCTTTTGCCGGAACCACTTGGTCCCATGACCGCGATCATTTCGCCTTCGACGATTTGCAACGAAATATCCGACAATGCTTCCACGACCCCAGCGGGGGTCGAAAACGATTTCGAGAGATTTTTGAAGGTGTAAAGCATGGCAGGGTCGATTGTTCACTCGCGTCGCAATTCGACGGCAGGTTCAGCTCGGGAAGCAATCACGGCCGGCACGATTCCGGCGAACAAGGTCGTTCCAAACAAGACGATTGCGGGACGCACGAAAGCATGCGCATGAATGCTTGGCAAAACAACGAAACCGGCATGCGAAAAAATGGGGTGTGCGACGAAATACTGGCAAAGGGCATATCCAACACCGGTTCCGAGGAACGTGCCGATTCCCCCAATGATGAGTGCCTCGAAAAGATGAATCAAGAATATTTCTCGCCGACTGAAACCAAGGGCCGCAATCGTGGCGATACGCCGCCGTTCGGCCAATACATGAATATACAAGAGGGCCAAGACCGGAATCATGACCGCGACGACGACCATCGTCGTCGAAATCGCCGACATGGCCTTGTTAGCATTGATGGCGTTTTTGATGAATTCATTCGCTTGCATCCAAGATTCGACCTTGTATTCCGGAACGAGGGAGCTGATTTTCTGCGCCCACTCCTCCGCGCGCCACTCGTCCGTCGTAAATACTCGAATTTGATGACCAACTCCGGGTTTCTGAAAGACATCCCGCAAGGTACCAATCGGGACGTACAACTCGAAATCGGCACGCAAGCCCCCTCCGCCGCCCAAGATACCCACGACCTCGAATTGCGTGGAGGCCATACGCATTTCTTCGCCCACGAAATAAGGAAAAGCAATCTTGATTTTCGTTCCGACCTTGGCCTCGATTTGTTCCGCCAGCTTCAAGCCAACAATCGCGCCATGGGCGTCATTGCTTTGAAGACATCGGCCCCCCGATTCGATTTTTCGACAGAACCCAATCGTCGACGTCTCCGCAGATTCGTCGATACCCACCACTCCCGCAGACGCAGTCCGTTCCCCAACGGACAAGAAACCCACTTGGATGAATCGGATTGCTACTCCCTTGACGAACGATTCTTTAGCAATTCGAGCGCCAAAAGTATCGACATCGGCCATGGCGCTCCCATCACGGGCAGCAACGACGACATGGCCAGTTCCACGTGCCAAACCTTTATCTTGCAATTCGGCGGTGTACCCGTCGAGATTTGCCGTATTGGGAATTTGAAATCCCAGACCTGCCGTCACCGCTGCGATGAGCAGGACAAACGAGATCCGGCTCCGAAGAAGCGTCCGGAAGGCGAGATAAAAGAGGACGCTCACGAACGCGATTTACGAGTTCGCGTGCGCGTTCGGCTCGCGAGGACCAACACTGTTACGCCGAGAATCCACGCGCCTACCGCACCAGCTACGCCACCACTGCGTACGGAACACCCAGCCTCGTTATCGGAGTCGCCGCCACTCGACGAACTGCTCGAGCTGGACGAACCCGTCTCGGAGGAAGTCATGCAGATCAAACACTCGTATTCAATGGTTCCAGGAGGTGAACCGTCGCTGTAATCGAGTTTGGTGCACATCGACGTGGTGCACGTACCATTGGAGCCATCATCTTTCTGACAAGCGTCACCGGCGACCTTCATGTTGCAGCCGCTCGAATCGGGCGGAGGAACATCCGCGAATGCCGGTCGGGCCATGACGAGGGAGACCAAAACGCCAAGAACGAGAATCAAATTCCGCATGCTCGGCAGCAAAGCAGAAATGGGCACTGAAGACAAGTGCTTCGACGAACCCTTGCAACGAGGACTTGACGCGCCGTAAAAATTGGGGCGCTTTTGCGTTGCCCGAGGACGATGATGAAGAACGAATCAGCCGATCTCTTGACGTTGTCGATGATCGTGAAGGACGAAGCAGCCACCATCGCTCGGACGTTACGCAGCGTGAAACCCTTTATCGATCGCTGGGTCATCGTCGATACGGGGTCGACCGATGCGACACGCGACATCATTCGCCAAGAAATGGCCGATGTGCCGGGAGAATTGCACGAAAAACCCTTTGTCGATTTTGCGACGACGCGTAATGTCGCGCTGGACCTCGCGGGCACATCCACAGAATTCATCTTGTGGCTCGACGCCGATGACGAAATCGAAAATGGCCCAGCCCTCCGCGCGCACATGATGCGGGAGCGCAACACGCGAGGGCCGGATCGCGAAGCGTATTATGTGCGCGTGAGTATTGGCATCATGTTCGACTCGGCGCGCTTGCTACGCGCACGTGCCGGATGGAGATTTCGTGGCGTCGTGCATGAAGTCTTGACGCACCCCGATCGCCCTCCTCCCGTGCATCGCGTCGCCGATCTCATGATTCAACATCATCCACCCGCAGACGCGATGGAACGTTCTCGCAGACGCTGGGAACGCGACATCGTATTGCTTGGAAAAGCAGTTGCCGACGACCCCACGGACACGCGCTCGGCGTTTTACCTCGCCAATACATACTTTTGGCTCCAACGATATGACGATGCAGAACCTGCATTTTCACGCCGTATTGCGCTGGGTGGTTGGCGGGAAGAACTCTTCGAGTCCCGCATGATGCTCGCCAAAATTGCCGCGGCGAAACATCGACCCTGGCTCGAAGTGCAATCCAAGTACCTCGATGCGCATCTGTTCGCTCCGCATCGCGCCGAACCCCTCTATGCAATTGCCGCGCATCACGACGCGCTCAAACAACATGCCCTCACGTTTCTGTTTGCACGTCGAGGGTACGATCTGCCGTTTCCCAAGCAGGACACTTTGTTCGTGGATGAAGAAGTCTACACCTGGAAAATGGCCGATCTGCTCGCCGCGAGCGCGTACTGGATCGGGGAGTTCGACATTGGCGAGGAAGCTGCGCGCAAAGCTGCGCGTGCACGTCCCAAAGATCCGCGCTTGCAAAGCAACCTCGAGTTCTACTTGAAACGCAAAACAAAGAAGAAATGATTGCTGCTCCAACGAGTTCAGCGCGCCAAACGTTCCCAAGCCTTGGCTGAACGTTCCGCTCGAACACGTGACGCGATATCGAAGATGGGTTTGTCCGACGCGAACTTCGCATACGCCTCCGGAGCAACCTTGGCAAAGGCCGCGTCGAAATCGCGCAAGGCACTCGACGAGTCGGTGAGCAATCCAGCGAGAACGACATGCGTGACGGGATCTTTGGGATCCTCCATCGCCAACTTTCGCAACGACGCAACGATGTGGACGAACCTCTCGATGAGGGAATGCCCAAGATCATATTGGCGACACATGCGCACGCAATAAGCAGCGCCGGCAGCATGAACGTGAATGTCTTCCACGGTGCGAAAAGGTTTTACGTAGTCTTCGTACCCATCACCGGAAAACATGTCGCTCTCGCGAATGGGCACTTCTTTGAGCGAAACCTCGGCGTGGCGTATTTCTGGGACAAAGGGCGTTTCCGGCATGGGCACGATCGTGACGCCTGGGGCGTTCGGAGATACACGCACGATCCGAAAAATGGCCCGCTTCATCGTGGGGTCTTCGCCCATACGCGCCACGACGAGGAGCAAACTCGCCCGTGCAGAAAGCGTGGCCCAGCGTTTTTCCCCAGTGAGCATGTACGTACCGGACGCACCCGTTTCAATGTGCGAAAGAATGGCCCGCGGATGTCCGCCTCCCCGCTCCGTCACGCACAGAGAAACGATGCAATCGCGAGGAAGCGAAGGAAAAAGCCGCTGGAGCGCCGCCTGGTAACCCGCAGCAAATGCAGTGGCGAGAATCGAGCTCCGGAATCCTCCAGAAATGGCCGCGTCCACGGGAGTCGTGACCATTTCCACGACTGGACGATGCTGATCCCAAAATTCGTCGAGTGTGCGCCAAGGAGCCAATTCGATGGGGGCAGAGAGGATTTCGCGAAGTATGTTCAATGGAGCATTCCTTTGAGCGACTCGACGAGCCGCATTGTGGGCAAATCCGCGGAGATGTCAAGCATCGAACATTGGCGCTGGGCATTTCAAATGCCAGGGGACTCACCTGCGCCGCATGCGCGGTGTCGCGCCCCTCGCGACTTTGGCAAAATCGAGTTCCCAGAGCGCTTGCGATGGCCTAGAATCTGGATATGAAATTGCTCCTTCGACCTTCCCCTGCCCTCCTCGCTGTTGCTGTCGCGGCTGCTCCGATCGCTGCATTCGCATGGGACTCGAAAATCGTGCAATACGATCCACTCGTCCGCATGCCGGGAACACAACCGCAGCCGGACATCGCCCTGGAAAATGCATCGAATTGCATGGGGTGTCATGGAGGATATGATCCCGTCGTCGAATCGGGTTTTACCTGGAAAGGGACGATGATGGCGCAATCGGCGCGCGATCCATTTTTCTGGGCTGCGCTCACCGTTGCCGCGCAAGATAGCATTTGGGCCCTTGGAAACCCCAATGGTGCAGATATTTGTCTCCGTTGCCACATGCCCAAAGGATGGCTCGAATTACGCAGTGATCCCACGAGCGGAGCAGGGATGGGTGGAGGCGATTTCGACGGCGTCCAATGCGATTTCTGCCATCGCATGATCGATCCATTTTTCCAAGATACGTACACCGGCCAACGTGAAGGCAATGCTTGGGCCACGTATTGGGATGAAACGAATGCCAGTTCGACGCCATCGATGACAGCGGCCGATGTGACTTACCAAGCGGACATCACGCAATCGGACATGCATACTCTCTTTAATGGAAACAAGTTTTACGGGGCTGATCATCGTCCGGTTAATGGTGGGTATGACGAAAACACGTCGGGCCAATACTTCATTAGCAAGACGCAGGATCGACGGGCATCATTTGCCGATGCGCAGGGGTTTCACCCCATGCTCTATAGCCGCTATCACAAGAGCAAATATTACTGTTCGACGTGCCACGATGTCTCCAATCCGGCACTGGCCAACAAAGACTTCGCCGCCACGATGCCGGACGACGGCGCCACCGTGTTGCCCACGGAATCGAAATCGCCCTCGGAATATTTCCACGTCGAACGGACCTTTTCGGAATTCATGCTGAGCGACTATGGTTTGCCCGGAGGATCCGTCGGTGTCGGCCCATATGCTCCCGATAAAATCAAAACCTCGCAGCCGGGCAACGCAATTGCCTCGTGCCAAGATTGCCATATGCCCGATGGAGTTGGTCCTGGCGCATCACTCTTCGACTCGGTCCAGCGCCCTCAAGACAGCACCGAACACCCCTCGAGTGGCCAGCCCATTCACGATTTGACCGGTGGAAACGCCCTGGTTCCGTGGCTTCTCGCCAGCACTGTGCCCCTGTCGCCGAATTATGATGCGACAAACGCCATGTTGCTCGGTCAAGGCCCCGCCAAATTGACGCTCAGCTTCAATGATGGCCTCAAATTGGATCCCGCGGCCCTGCTCGCCGCGTCGAATCGCGCCGTGTGGACCTTACAAAAAGCTGCCTCGATTCTGGATTTGACCTATTCTCGAACGACGGGAGCGACATCCTTCAAGTTGCGGAACAACACCGGCCACAAGCTCATTACGGGATATCCCGAGGGGCGCCGCATGTTCGTCAATATCCGTCTTTATCAGGGCACTACGTTGCTGCACGAAGTGAATCCTTACGACCCGACGGCGGGCACGCTCCGCGGACTTCCAACGACGGAATCTCCAGCCAGCCCGCCACTCACTGCCGCGCAAACCCATGATGATTCGTTGGTGTACGAAGCAAAAATGGCGAGTTCTTTGACGGGACAAACCAAATCGTTTCATTTTCTTCTTGGGACGTCGCGCTTCAAAGACAATCGCATTCCGCCGAAAGGATTCCGCATTGCCGAAGCGGACCAAAGAATTGCCCAACCCGTCGCCGCGGGCACGCCCAATCCCAATTACTTCACGGCCGCCGAATACACGGGGGGATATGCGCAGGTCAATCTGACGTTGCCTCCCAATGCCACACGAATCGAAGTGCGTGTGCAATATCAAACGACGAGCCGAGAATACGTAGAGTTCTTGCGCGACGAAATCAATGGTACGGCCACTTCGTTGGTCAGTCCCACGCCGTCGGGGGAAATGAAGGCATACATCGCCCAGACCGATCCGTTTTTCTCGCAGCTTGCCGCCTGGGGAAATACAATTTGGGATCTCTGGATGCACAACAAGGACATTCCCGGCGCAGCGCCGATTGAAATGACCCGCGCGACGCTCATCGTCCACGATAATTGCCAAGATGCCGGCTCCATGGATGGCTCGCCGTGCGAGGACGGCAATGCATGCACAATGGGCGACACATGCAAATCGGGCGCGTGTATGGGCGGCAGCGCACTCGCGTGCGACGACAACAATGGCTGTACCGACGATGCTTGCGACGCCGTCCTTGGATGCACGCATCAGGCCAATTCCGCTAGCTGCGATGACGGCAATGTTTGCACCCTGAACGATATTTGTGCTTATGGCGCGTGTACAGGGAAATCCAAACTATGCTTGGACGGAGATATGTGCACGACGGATACGTGTGATCCACAAATGGGCTGCGTCTTCGTGCCCATCGACAATTGCGGCACCGGAGGAATGGGCGGCTCTAGCAGCACGAATGGAGGCAGTTCGACCAGTTCGAGCGGCACGGGTGGGGCCTCGGGCGGCGCGGGTGGCGCTGGCGGGGAAAACGTCAATATGACCAATGGCGCCGGCGGAGGTTCGACAGGTGACGCCAATTGCGATTGTCGAATGGTTTCGACAGACGAACGCCCTGCTTCGAAAGCCGCTCTCCTCTTGGCCATCGCTGGACTTTGGGCTCGAAAAAGAAGAAATAAAGCATAAATCATTTTTGCGTCCACCACCGATTTCGGCGTCTGCGTAAACCCTTCCCAGCACGTCGCTTGCATGAGCTTGCCCGAAAGCCATGCTGCGAACATTCTCGATTTTTACCATGCTCGCATGTTTCCTTTTCTGCTCGTTTGTCCGGGCGGAGGAAGCGCCTATTCCACCCACGCCATCGCGATGGGTGACGGACACGGCCGGATTCTTGTCCGTCGACACGCAACAAGCTCTCGACAAGCGCCTGGAACAATACGAAAAAAAATCCGGAATGAAAGTCGCGCTCTGGATCGGAACCACAGCGGGTGACGCGGCTCTCGAAGTTTGGGCTCAGAGTGCCATCAATGCGTGGAAAATCCGCGAAAAAGGGTTTGGCGAAGGCGTCGTGATGTTCCTTCTGACGCAGGATCGCGCAATCGACGTCGAAGTTGCCCCGGGCCTCGCTCAAAAACTACCCGATGAATTCGTCGGGCAAATGATTTTTGAACAAATGGCTCCGCGGCTCGACAAGGGCGATAACAACGGGGCCATGACCGCGGGAATGGAAGCTCTCCTGGTGCAACTCGACAAACCCTTGCTGGCGACTGCTCCCAGCGCCACTCCGAATGCTGCACCGTCGCCGAGCACGTCGCCGATCCCTCGAGCACCTGCTGCTCCGGATGCAACAGACGAGGAGGAAAGGCCGATGTTTCGGACGCCGAGCATCCCTCTTCTCGTCACCTTGGGGGCCCTGATCGTCATAACGCTCGTTCTGATCGCGACAATCGGCCGACCCCGAAACAACAAGAAGCCCTCGTAATACCTTGGGGATTGACGCCGGCACGCGCACGTTGTGCTGTTCGCGCCATGATCCGACAAAAACTTCTCATGAACGCAGGGCTAGCAATGGCCCTGTTGCATTGTTTGCCAATCATCGCCTGCGACGACACAGGATCCGGACAAACCACGGGGACAAACAGCTCGGGGACCGCAGGAAACGGCGGCTCCGCGGGCATGGGCAATACGGGAGGAAATGGTACGGGCGGGGAAGGTGGAGGCTCGGGCATTGCCGTCTGTTCCATGGAGCAAGCCACAATTGCCCTTGCGAGCTGGCCGTGGTTTGGATTCGAGCAAGCGTTGCCCGATCCAATGCCGGATTTGGCCAATGGCGCACCGGCGACCGTTGCCGCCGTGGAAGCAGGAGGTTTACGAATCACGTTCGAGGGCGCGACGTCGGACGTTCGTTTGGCATGGTCGGGTTCTGATTTGAATCAGGTGTTTGCCGCTGGCGACGCGGTTACCGTCAATATGGATGCAGGTTTGCAGGATTATCGAGTCACGGGGGCCAAAGGGGCGGCCGTCGTGTATCGTTTTGCAAATGCTCAGGTTCCAACGACGATTCCACCAATTCCCGGCAATGGGCCAAATTTGGCTCTGGAAGTCGAATGCACTCACGAGCAAGTCAAAATGTGCCCGCTGCCCGAACAGCGCACACTTTATGGTTTGTCCGTAACGCAGGGGACCGCTTCGACGTCGATTCCGAGTGGAATGACAGGAAACGTCGGCACCTGGCAAATCAAGCACATCAAGTCGATGAACACCAAGTTTTACACGGGCACCGAGTGCACTGCGGAATCATTCTTCGACGGAACCGTCCACGCCCTCGAAGTCAAACCCTGACCTCAACTGCGCCGGAGTTTACCACGATCGATTTTGCCCAAATGCGTCCGGGGCAAGTTATCCATCAAGAAGACTTCGCGCGGCGCTTTGTACGGTTCGAGTTTGGCGCGCACGAACGCCTTGAGCTCCTCGGATAACCCTTCTTTTTTCTCCTCCGTGAGCACGAACGCGTGGGGTTTGACCAAACCATTTTCATCAGGAACCCCGACGACGGCACATTCCCGAACGGCTGGATGTTTCAGCAGACAATTCTCCACTTCGGCCGGCGCCAGCCATTTCCCACCGACCTTCAACATGTCGTCACCACGACCGCAATAGATGAAATATCCATCGGGATCTTTGCGCAACATATCGCCCGAGACGTACCATTCTCCACGAAATGCGCGCTGCGTTTTTTCCATCTCGTGCCAATAACAAATCGCCCGCGATCCACCACGCACCCAAAGCCAACCCACCTCGCCATCGGGTACGTCGCGCCCATCATCATCACAAATCCGCACCTCGAACCCCGCCACGACTTTGCCCAATGTACCAGGACGAACGTCTCCTGGATGGTTCGTCAAGAACATATGCCATTGTTCAGCCGTGCCCAAAGCATCACAAAGCTCGACTCCAAACGTTTTCTTCCAGCGGTCATAAAGCTCGACCGGGAGCGCCTCGCCTGCGGACGTACACAAGCGAATGCAGGAAAGATCCTGATTTGCCGCGTCGGGATGCGAAACGAGGTTGTTGATCATCGTCGGGACATTGATCAACACAGTGGGGCGGTGCTGCTTGATTTGCGCATAAAGAGCTTCCGCCGTGCACCTCTCTGGAAAAAGAATGGCGCTTGCCCCCACGGAAAAAGGAAACAACAAATTGCATCCCGTTGCATAACCAAAATAAAGTTTTGGAACGGAGAGAATGCGATCTTCCGGGCCATACCCGAGCACTGGTTTGGCCACGAGCTCGGTTGTATTGACAAACGAAGCGTGAGGCTGAACAACCGCCTTGGGCCGCCCTGTCGTCCCGCCGGAAAACAGCCAGATTGCGGCGTCGTCTCGATGACTCGGAAAAATGTCGATCGAATCGGGAACGCCGGCCGCAAGGTTTTCGAAGATCGCATGTTCGGTAGGTCCGGACGAACCAACCACGAGAATCTTTTTCAGATGGCGGGCATTACGCGCAGCTTCCGCGAATGCAGGCAGTTGGTCTTGATGAACGATCACGACAGCAGCGCGCGTGTATTCGTAAAAATAAGCGATTTCATCAGGCTTCAGATGGTTATTGACCATGACGACGACCGCGCCCATGGCCAAAATTCCAAAAAATGCTCCGGCAAATTCAGGAATGTCCGGCAACGCCACGAGCACACGTTGTTCCGGTACGACCCCCAATCCGCAAAGAACGTGGCCAAATTGGGCCGCCTGACGATCGACATCTGCATAGGTGAGTCGGCGATCGCCCGCAATGATTGCCGTCCGTTCACCATGACCTTCGCGCAATCGAGCGCGCAAAAACCAATCGGCAATGTTCAGGTCTTCTGGAATTTCAAAAGGTCGATGTTCAAAAGGTCGATGCATGCCCGCAATGGTGCGACGAACATGGGGGACGTGGCAAGTGCCTTGGTCGTATCGTTTGTCACTCGAAACAACGGTTTTCGCCCTCGTGCATACTCGGCCCGCACGGGCGATCGATCGTCGATGCCTCGCAACGCTCTTCTTCCGCACGGCCCCATGTTCCTTCCGCACATTCCACGCTAAAGTCCGCCTCGTCGTGAACATCCGAACCTGCGCTTTTTTCACCACGGTCTTGGCCCTCGTCAGTTGTGCCTCGGACCCCAAACCCAAAGAACCCCTGGGCCTCATCCCGAGCGCGTCGACGACGGCCAAACCCGAATGGATTCCGTTCTCGGTTCGTGCGGGCAAACCCGCTGAGGCCGACCCCAAAGAGCGACATTTGACCGAGCTCCGGCAACTGACGTTTGGCGGGGAAAACGCGGAAGCCTACTGGTCTCCCGATGGTCGAAAGTTGATCCTTCAGTCGACACGCGATGGCGGTGAGTGTGATCAAGAGTTCGTCATGGACCTCGAGTCCGGCGAAACCAAGCGTATTTCGAGCGGCAAAGGGCGCACGACGTGCGGCTACTTTTTGTATCCGAAGGGCGACAAGATCCTCTACAGCTCGACCGAAGCCGCGGCAGAAGCTTGTCCTCCCAAACCCGATCGCTCGATGGGTTACGTCTGGCCTCTCGACCCATACGACATCTACTTGGCGAATGCCGATGGCTCGGACAAACGTTTGTTGATGGGCGGAGCCGGGTACGATGCAGAAGCCACGATGGCTTTCGATGGCTCGCGCATCGTCTTCACGAGCTCGCGTGACGGGGACCTCGAACTCTACACGATGAAGCCCGACGGTACCGACGTCCGACGCATCACGAACACCCCTGGGTACGACGGCGGAGCGTTTTTCTCGCCAGACAGCGCAAAGCTCGTGTGGCGAGCGAGTCGCCCGGAAGGCAAGGACCTGGAAGATTTCCGCGCGTTGCTGGGCAAAGGATTGGTTCGTCCCACGAAGCTCGAAATCTATGTCGGGGGAATCGAAGGACAAAACGCCCGCGCCATCACCAACAACGGACGTGCGAATTTCGGACCGTACTTCTTGCCCGACTCGCGACGCGTGATCTTCTCGTCGAACATGGACTCGCCACCAGGTCTGCGCGGAGCACCCAATTTCGAACTCTACGTGGTCGATTCAGAAGGACAAACCACGGCCAATGGCGCACCAACGCCGGAACGCATCACGTTTTACGATGGGTTCGACGGGTTCCCAATGTTCTCGCCAGACGGCAAATACCTCGTCTTTGCCTCGAATCGTTTCGGAGCGACTCCCGGAGAGACAAACTTGTTCCTCGCCCGCTGGGTTGACTGACCATGCGCCGTTGGAGGTGGTCACGAACGGCTTCAGGCCCACTCGCTCTCCTCGCCGCAGGCTGCGGTGGTAACGAGCCAGCGCCTGTCGTCCGTCCGCTGCCACCTCCTGTCACGACGGTCGAACCAGCCGCCCCGCCGTTTGTCTCTCCTGCTCGCTGGTCATTTCATCCGCCGAACCCTTCGTCAGCGACCGCGTCGGTCATCCTTCCCGACGGCTCATGCCTTTTCACGACCGACGACGGCTTGCGTATCAAAGCGACCAAAGGCGAACGCTCGACGACGGGCCTCATCACGTGCCGCGGCCGAATTACCGCCGCTTCAGACGTTGCTTCTGAAGGATTGGTCGGCATCGTCGAACAGCCAGGTTCGTCGTGGCTCTTCATCGGGCAACTCGGAAATTTGTACGAATCCGAAAGACATCTCGATGGGTTTCGCCGAATCATTGGAGCACCAACGACATTCTCCAAGGTCGTCGGCAGCGGAAAAACGATCCTGGCCGCTGCTCCGAACGGGGAACTCTTTCGCCTCGACGAGAGTTCGTCTTGGCAATCTCTGAAGCTTGCAAATGCTCGCGTTCACGATCTGGTCATTGCCGAAGACGGCAGTGCGTTGGCGCTCGCGCTACCGGAAAAACTCTTCACGAGCGTCGATGGAAGGTCCTTCTTGGATGCATCGGCAGTAGGCACGATCGGCGCGCGTCAGTTGGGACGAACGGCCTCGGGTCAACTAGCTGTGCGTGGCGTGCTGGGATCGATCGTTTGGGATCCAAAGAATCCGGCTGGACCTGCGCAGACCAACGAAGCTGTTTCGTTGCGCAGTGCTGTGCTGGAGCTCGATGCTGCAACGGTTCCGTCAGCGACCGCGGTCGTCGAAGGTCGCGCAGCCCTCGATGGAGATCGGTTCGTCGAAGCGGTGGTCGTCGACGAAGACAACGGTATTTGGGGTTTGGCCACTGGAACCTTCGAGGGTCCTCTGACAACGACACGTTTGGCGCAGAAAGGCGAATGTGCGTCGATGCGTGTAGGAGCGCGCGGTCGTCATGTGACGACGTTGTGCGTCAAGACAGACGACGACGGAAACCATACGACCGCCGTGCGCATGAGCAGCGACGGTGGGAACAAGTTTGGCGACGAAGCACTTTTTACGAAGGGCGATGACGACCTTTTGGGAGTTGCAGTCGCCATCGACGGCAGCGCGCTCGTCACGGGCCTATGCAAAGCTCGCACAGGTTCGTCCGGTTGTTCCGGATCTCCTCCGATGCTCGTGCGTGTGGAAAATGGCGCTGTCACCTCGACGCTCGCCGCGACTCCGCCGCTCATGGGTTTGCCCATTTCTCCAGCGTTTTCGGTAGATGGAAAATCAGCTTATTTCCTAGCGCGTCGCGCCAAGGACGAACGCCTCGCCTTGTTTGTCTCGCACGATGGTGGTCGCACGTTCACCGAACGCGCGCTCGATGGACGCTCGGGGCCGGACACCAAAGATCCTGAAGAAATGGGTGAAGGAGAATCGGCTGAAGAGAGCTTCGATCCGAGTGATCTGACCACGCTTCGTCCGAGTGACGACGGGACCCTCGGCATGGTGCTGACGACATCCCGCGGTTTGTCTTACCTAACCACCGATGAAGACGGCCGCGTTTTGGGCATGTCCCATCCTCCTGTCGAGCACGCGATCCTCGGGGGTTATGGGCGACATGTGCTCGCTTTGGCGACTACCGTCGATCGAACGTTGAGCAAGGATACTTTTCTCCCGGCGTGGGAATCGAACGACGGAGGTTCGTCTTGGAACGAGATCTCGGTCGTGCATGCAGTCACGCATGAGATCATCTCCGGTCCGAGTACCGTTGCGTGTGCGAGCGCTGGGTGTTTGGTTGGCGGGACAATCACCCGCGTCGGTTGGGAAGGACAAACAGACGCACCCTCAATCGCGAGGCCAAAAGCCGTCGAGATGCGGAAAGTGCCAGCGCTGCGGACGCCAATCGTGTGCACGTTGGATCCCAAGACACCTTGGAAACAAGTCGATCACGTATGGACCGGTCCTCCGACGTTAGCCGCCGTCGCGCGAGGCCGCGCGTTGTGGTCGATGTTGTCTTTCGATCCGGCAACGAGCGCCATCACGACCACTGCAGCATTGTGGCCAGATCGTGGAGATGGACCAGCTCGCGTCGTCACGCGCCCGATGTTCAATCCGGCACCAGCAGGCACCGAGTACGCCGTCGATGTTTCGATGCAAGTCGAAGGTTACGCCGCAGCGCGCATACGCTTGCCCGCAGGCGATCGCCCGACGGGGCCGATGCGCAACGTCGAGGTTGGGTGGGAAAACTTTTTCGATGGCACGTCACGACAAACCACGATTCCCGACGCTGGCACATTCCTCGACGGGGACGTCAAACGCGACGATGGACGCCGGTATCTCGACACGGGGTTGATGTCGGTCACGAGCAGCGCAATCTTCGTTCGTCCTCACGCCAAAGAAACGAAGGACGAACGAATGTTCTTGATCGATACGAAGGGCAATCGTGCAGCACCTTCGTTTCCGAATTGGCGCTCGTTACTTCAGATTGGCCAGACAAACTTTCGTGACGACACGGCCCTTGCTGAGGGCAAACCGATCGCGGTTGGCACGGTGAGCGACATTGAAAACGACTCGGCGGGCACCTTGACCATGGTCCTTGCACCGCCTGTGGAGAACGGTTTGTCCAAGGCAACCGCGACGTCGTTGTTCCCGCCAACATCTGCTGACCATCAACGCGTGCTCGACCATGACTGGACGTATCGTGGCCCCACGGAAGTTGGCGTCGTGGGCGTCATGAGCGAACCGCAAATGCACCGAGCGACCGCGCTATTTCTGCCGTTTCGGGCGGATGGTCGTTTTGGTCGAGTCGTCGAACTGCCAACGCCATACGACTTGCCCGACATACCTCGACCCTGCAAAGCGGACGAAAGGCGCACGACCGTGCGCGCTGCTGCATCAGGATCCAATGGGCGTGATTTCATGTTTCCCGGCTATCGACATCCTGTGTTTGTCTCGGAAGCACAGAAAGACAAACCCACTGCCGGCGACGTGATGACGTTGCTCACGTGGGGCACGGTCTTGTACGGCACGAAGGAAAATCCGTGCGTCGCGGGTTGGGAAGCATTTGGGATCGGAACGTCAGGGCTCGTTGCGGTGATCGGAGGAGATCTGTCGCAAGCGTGGATTTTCCGTCAGGTGCAGGACGTGCAACCTCCGCCAGGCTTGCGTCTCGATCGCTTCACGAACCGCCGCGAAAAGATCTTGCTCGAGCATCGTTCGATGAGTTGTCGTTTTGATTCGTCCGCACTCATTTCCGATACGCTCTATCAGCAATCCGGCGCATTCCGTTGGATCGCAAAGTGACGTTCTGCACGAGAAATCGACAGCCCAGCGCAATTGGAATGGCAGGTGTCGTCAAAATGCTTCAATCGACGACGTGAAGTGCGTAAGCACGTTCCGACTCGAGGTTTGAGCCGAACGGATTGGATGCGCCAAATGTTCGAGCTGGGATGCCGCGATGTTCACAGGGCTTTCTTCATCGGTCCATTCGGCGCTTTGTGGTTGACCCTTTTCAAAATTCGCCTATCCCTCCGGTCCGACGTCACGTTCTAGAATGGGACCAGAGACGTCGATTCGGTGTTCGACGGGTTATGCTCACTTTTCTTGATGCTCTTCGTACCAATGCCGCAGATGCGGAGCGTGCGGTGACGTTTGTCCGCACGAATGGGGACGAACGACGCGTTTCTTATGCCGAACTCTGGTCCGCAGCAGTAGGTCGGGCAAAAGCGTTTCGTGAACTTGGTTGGGTCAAGGGAGATAGGGTTGGGCTCATCTTGCCCGAGCCCGATGAGTTTGTCTTGTCATTCATGGGGGCATTGACGGCGGGACTCGTTGCCGTTCCGATGTATCCACCACCGACCATGGCGAAAATCGACGCTTATAGCGATACGGTTCGTCATGTCTTGCGAGCTTCGGATGCCCGCGGACTCGTGACGAGCGCCGCGATGGCCGCGCGTATGGAGGGGCAATGGGTAGATAGCGGCGCGACGCGACAAATCGTGTTGGAACACGATATTCAGGCAGTGAGTTCGAATGACGAGGGTTTGCCCGAAATGTGCGGGGACGACTTGGCATTTTTGCAATTCACGTCGGGATCGACCGCGCAACCCAAAGGCGTCATGGTGACGCACGAGAATTTGCGAGTGAATAGCCACTCGATCATGTTCGAGGGACTTCATTCGACCCCCGAAGATCGCGGAGTTTCATGGCTGCCGCTTTTTCACGACATGGGATTGATTGGGTTTGTCGTGGCTCCGCTGTTTGCCCGGGTCCAAGTGGTTTTTCTGCCGACGAGTTCCTTCATTCGGCGCCCGTCGATATGGCTCGACACGATTCATCGACATCGCGGGACGATAACGTTTGCGCCAAATTTTGCCTTCGAGTTGGCGACGCGGGCTATTCATGCCCATCAAACCACGGCTTGGGATTTGTCCTGCCTCCGGGCGCTCGGTTGTGGCGCGGAACCCATCGTGGCCGATGCGCTCCGCGCATTTTTGCAGCGTTTCGAGAAAAACGGTTTGTCGCCTAAAAGCATTTTGCCTTGTTACGGTATGGCCGAAGCGACTTTGGCGATTACTTTTCACGAGCTCGGCACACCCCTGCTCACCGATCGCGTGGATACGGAAGCATTGGCGCAAGGACGCGCGACTCCGACGTCCAAACCAGAACAGGCTGCAGAATTCGTATCCTGCGGGCATGGTTTTTCAGGGCACGAAGTGCTCGTCGTCGATGAATTGGGGCAATCTCTTGGTGAAAGAGAAGTCGGCGAGATACGGGTACGGGGGCCGAGCGTCACGGCGGGATATTTCGGCAATTCCGAGGCTACGGCGGAAGTTTTTCGCGACGGCTGGTTGTGTACGGGTGACCTGGGATATCGAGTCGGCAATGATTTGTTCATTTGTGGACGAATCAAAGACTTGATTATATTGAACGGGAAAAACCATCATCCACACGACATTGAACGAATTGCCTCGAAAGTCGACGGAATTCGCGACGGACAATGCGTGGCGTTTTCGCGCACGGGCACAAATGGAACAGAAGAGGCGGTGCTCGTCGCGGAATCGAAACGAGTGGGCGAAGCTCGGCGCCAGCTTTTGGAAAACGTCGTCCTCGCCGTACGTACCGAACTCGGCGTACCTTTGGCCGAAGTGATTTTCATCAAACGCGGGACATTGCCGAAAACATCGAGCGGCAAGGTTCGTCGCCGTGAAACGAAATTGCGCCTCGAACGTGGCGAATTGGAACTCGTCTTGGATTCGGACAAGTCCGAAGGCGAAGGAGCGTGACACATGGGATCGAGCCAATCGGACGTCGAAGTCAGTTACGATGTGGGAAATGAGTTTTTCCGCCTGTGGCTCGACGAGCGGATGAATTACACGTGTGCGGTCTTCGAATCACCCGATCAATCGCTCGAAGCCGCGCAACTCAATAAACTGCATATTCTTTCGGAATTTGCCAATGCGGGACCAAACATGGCGGTCCTCGACATTGGCTGCGGTTGGGGCGCCTGTTTGGAATATCTGTCCAATGTTCGTCAGG
This sequence comes from Polyangium sp. (in: bacteria), assembly GCA_035437985.1. Lineage (GTDB taxonomy): Bacteria > Myxococcota_A > Polyangia > Polyangiales > Polyangiaceae > Polyangium. The sequence goes on from DAOMZH010000054.1 coordinate 20,271, forward strand.
TCGAACGAGCTGTCGGGGTGACGTTGTCGCGCGCCATGGCGGATGAAGTGAATCAGCGTGGCATACGCGGCGTCGAATGCGTCACCGCGGATTTCATGAAATGGGACACGACCGAAAAATTCGACGGGCTCATTTCGATCTGCATGATCGACCATTTGTGTTCGCCCGAGGAAGCACGCCAAGGCAAAGCGGTCGACATTTATCGAGACTACTTCAAGAAATGCTGGGAAGTCACCAAACCGGGCAGCTCGTTTGGCTTCCAAGCCATTTTGCGTAATCGCACACCCAAGATGCGACCTTGGGGAGGTTTGCCCGCGGACACCCGCCAAGATCTCGAAGATTTTTCTTTTTCGTCCCGAGAAATCTTTCCCAATGGACTCAATCCACGCCTCGAAGAACTCGTCGCCGCAGTGAATCCGTATTGGGAAGTCGCAACGTTACACACGCGACGCGAAGATTATCAACGCACGACAGCCGAATGGCTCAGGCGTTTGCGTCTGCACGAGGGGGTCATTCGCGAACGTTGGGGAGACAAGGTCTTCGCGGATTATGATAGGTATTTGTCGACGTGCGTCCGAGCATTCGACATTCACTATAGCTCGTTGGTCCAAATGAAGTTGCGCAGGATTGGTTGAACCATGGATAAAAAACGCGATTTACTCGAACTTTTCAAAGAATTGGCTCTGCGTGTGGACAAACGAGCTTTGCCCAACGTCACCCGAGCCTCGAAAATCAGCGACCTCGGCATCGATTCGCTTTCGGTCATGCAAATCGTCGGTGAACTCGAAACCGAGCTTGGAATCATGATTCCGGACGAAGACCTCGTTGAAATCGTCACGGTCGGTGATCTTTGCGCCAAGGTCGAAGCTCGGCTCGACAAAGACGTTTGAAGCGATAACCATGCGCCGACGTGTCGTGGTGACGGGCTTGGGTGTCGTGAGCCCGGTGGGCAAAGACGTCCCTACCTTCTGGAATAGCCTTTTGACAGGCCGTTCGGGCGTTTCTTTCATTCGTGAATTTCCGACCGACAAACTCCGAAGCGACATTGCGGCGAACGTCGTCGATTTCGACGTCAATCAGTATCTGTCCCCAAAAGAGGCCGAAATTCATGGGCGCGTGACGCATTTCAGTGTGGCAGCAGCGGTCGAAGCGGTCGCCATGGCCAAACTCGATGCGCCTGGAAGCGTCGATCCCCACCGCATTGGTTGCTTGATTTCCACCGGAATGGGATCGGTGGATATTTTTCAGGGTCAACTCGAACGCAGTCGAGAACGCGGCCCACGCGCCGTATCTCCGTATTTCGTGCCTGGCGTCATGCCCAACGCCGCAGCTGCGGTCGTATCCATTCGTTATGGATTCATGGGCCCGTCGTACAACATTGCGAGCGCTTGTGCGACCGGCACGCATTCGATTGCTACGTCCGCCATGATGATCGAAGCCGGAGAAGCCGAGATCATGGTTGCTGGCGGTGCTGAAGCTGCAATCCAACTCGATACCGTCGCCGGTTTTGGAAATGCTCGCGCACTTGCCCGCGCGTTCGAGGGCGATCCCACGCGCGCGAGTCGTCCTTTCGACAAGCGCCGCCAAGGGTTTGTCATGGGCGAAGGAGCTGGCGTCATCGTCCTCGAAGAAGAAGAACATGCCCGATGTCGCGGCGTAAAACCCCTCGCCTCTTTGGCCGGGTTTGGAATGACCACCGACGCTTCGCACTTGACTCGTCCGCATCCAGAGGCCGATGGATTACGACGCGCAATCGAACGCGCGCTCGAACGTGCGAATCTCCAGCGCGAAGACGTCGATTACATCAATCCCCACGCAACGTCGACGCCCCAAGGTGATGCCGCGGAAATCATTGCGTTGCGAAATGTGTTTGGCGCTCGATTGGAACACATTCCCATGTCGGCCACGAAATCAATGCTTGGACATCTGCTCGGCGGAGCTGGCGCAGTGGAAACGATCGCCGTCGTACGCTCGCTTCAAGACCAAATGCTGCACCCCTCGATCAACATCGACGAACTCGACCCGGAGTTTGGGGCAATCGATGTCGTTCGGGACAAGCGCGCCGTGAACTGTGCCTGGGCTTTGAAGTGTTCGGCCGGGTTCGGCGGACACAATTGCGCACTCGTCTTGGGTCGGATGTAGGGTTTGGAGCAAGAGCGCGTTTTTTCCAGCCGTAGCTCTTCCCGTCGCGACCTATTTGGCCTAAGAATGCGACCATGAGCGCTGGTGGTCAAAATCGGCTCGCTGCGGAAAAATCGCCGTATCTGCTGCAGCATGCACGAAATCCGGTCGATTGGTATCCGTGGGGACCGGAGGCTCTCGAACGAGCAAAGCGTGAGGACAAACCGATCCTGCTTTCGATTGGTTATGCCGCGTGTCACTGGTGTCACGTGATGGAGCGCGAGTCGTTCGAGAATGCCCAGATAGCCAAGCGCATGAACGAACAATTCGTGAACGTGAAAGTCGATCGCGAGGAACGCCCTGACCTTGACCACATCTACCAGCTCGTCGTGCAGCTCATGGGACGTAATGGTGGTTGGCCGTTGACGGTTTTTCTCACCCCCGAGCAGAAACCATTTTTTGCCGGCACGTATTTTCCTCCCGCGGATCGCCAAGGCGTACCGGGTTTTCCCACGATTCTCGATGCTGTCGCCAATGCCTATCGCAATCGTCGTGACGAAGTATTGTCGCAAGCGGCGGAGATCACGAAAGAAATCGATGGGGCATTAAATCTGCCGCGCGGAGAAACCACTCCTAGCCCGGAATGGCTGCGCAAAGCCTGTCGGAAATTGCTCGCGCGATTCGACAATCACAATGGTGGGTTTGGCATTCGTCCCAAATTTCCCAACACCATGGCGCTCGATGCGCTCCTCGTGCGTGGGTCTCTCGAAAATGACGAAGTGACCAAGCAATGCGTGAAACTCGCGCTTTCGCAGATGCTTCGCGGAGGCATTTGGGATCATCTTCGGGGTGGATTTCATCGTTATTCGACCGATTCCCGTTGGCTCGTGCCCCATTTCGAGAAAATGCTTTATGACAATGCGTTGCTGTTGCGGCTTTATGCTGACGGGCATCGCGTATTCGGGGATATGCGATATGCCGAAACGGCGCGATCCATCGTGGGTTGGCTTTTTGCCGAAATGCGTGACGAATCGGGGGCATTCTTTGCGACGCAAGATGCGGATTCCGAAGGCCGCGAAGGCGCGTTTTTCGTTTGGAAGCTGGCCGATTTACGGTTGGCCGTGCAAGCCGATACCGAAGCCTACGACATTGCGCGAATCTATTTTGGCATTACCGAAGAAGGCAACTTTGAAAATACAGGCGCTACGGTGCTTTCCGAGGTTCGGTCTTTGGAACTCACCGCCGCAATCCTCGATTATTCGCCCGATCGTGCGCGCCAGGCGATGGGGCGAGCAAAAGAAAAAATGCTCGCGTACCGCGCCAAACGCCCGCGACCTTCACGCGATGACAAAATGCTCGCCAGCTGGAATGGTTTGATGATTAGCGCGCTGGTGGAAGCAGGCCGAGCGTTTGGCGAGCCAACCTGGGTCGATGCCGCAGAACAAGCATTCGAAGCTCTCTACTCCCGGATGGTTCGTCATGGACGTGTTCGACGATATTTCATGCCGGGCGAACGTGAAGTTCCGGAAGACCGCCGCGGCTTTCTCGATGACCACGCATACCTCGGCAATGCCGCAATGGACCTCTACGAAGCCACCGGCAACTCGAGTTACGTCGTCGTCGCCCGGGTACTCGCAGACGAGATGATTGCGCACTTCGAGGATGCGCATGAAGGAGGGTTTTTCTTTGCCCCCGATGATGCTGAAACGCTGATTGCGCGCACCAAAGACGTCTATGACCAAGCCGTGCCTTCGGGAACTTCGATGGCCGCACTCTTGTGCCAACGACTCGGAGAAATGGTCCACGAGCGTTACCTCGAGTCCGCGTTGAGGCAGATCGCAGCGGTCGCATCCGCGGCGATCGACAATCCCATGGGCCTTGGAAAAAGCGTGGCGGTCTTGGATCGCATCGGTCGCGGAACGGTGGACGTCGTGATCGTTGGTGAGCAATCGAGTCCCGAAGCGCAAGACATGGCCGACGTCGTGTTTCGTCGTTACTTGCCGCATCGCAATGTCGTGTGGGTGGATCCGAAACTTCCTGGAACCATCGACGCGGTAAAACTCATTGGGAGCAACAAACCGGCCGTGGATGGAGGAGTAACGGCCTATGTTTGTCGAAATCGAATCTGCTCGTTGCCCGTCACGTCGGCCGAAGAACTCGACGCCCTGCTCGATCGGTTCGAGTCGAGCTCAACGTGACGGAGCTGGTCGCAATCGAGCGTCCATGTTCGCGACGCAAGCCGTGTCGCCTTGGTGCGAACAGATGGCGCGAATCGTCTTGATGTCTTCTTGAGACGCAGTTCCAGCAGCGACTTTTGCTTCGAGCTGCTTGCGCAACACTGCTGAATCAACAGGCGCTGGAAACGGACCACTCGTCAAGAGACGAACTGCCGTGGTTTGTCCTTCGACAATTCGCACCTTCTTGGTCTGATCGGGAACGCCTTTGCGCTTGGCGATGATCTCGTGTTCTCCCGGGGAAAGCGCGACGTTTGTCGGATTTCGACCAAGCGACTTTTTGCCGTCGACGACGACGTCGTCACATCCGGGATCACACTGAATCGCGAGCCATCCATCGGGCAGAC
>DAOMZH010000055.1:0-24608 GCA_035437985.1 Polyangium sp. (in: bacteria)
CGATTTGATACCATCGGTCGAGAATATCGGGGCACCGATGTGGGGTGGACGAGAGTAGCTTTGCGAGGTGGGTGAATGCGGAAAATAGCAGAAACAAGCATGAGCGGCATGGCGGAACGGGCCAAGCAATTGACGGAGTCGTATCGGGCACTCGTGGAGCTCGGTCAATTCGAAGAGGCCCTCGCGTTGATTCACGAAACACTCGGCATTCACCGTCAGCTCGTGGCGGAGCATCCTGATCGATACTTGCAAAACTTGGGGTATTCGCTGAACGACGCGGGCGCTATGCAAGAAAAGCTGGGTCAGATCGACGCAGCGGTCGTTTCGACACAGGAAGCATTGAGCATTCGGCGCACGCTTGCCGAACAGCAGGCCGGAATGAGGTCGTTTTTGGCGGAAACTCTCCACAACATGGCGGTCATTCGCGACAAGCTTGGTGAACACGATACGTCGCTGATTTTGAGACAAGAAGTGGTGGATATACAACGCAGCCTCGCCGCCGAACAACCGGAGACATACTTGCCGGATTTGGCCGGCGGCCTTTACAACTTGGGCTTTGCGCAAAGCCAACGGGGTCTCTATGAGGCGGCACTCCCCAGCTTGCAGGAAGCAATCGACATAAAGCGCAACCTCGCCGCCCAACAACCAGAAATGCTCTGGTCAGACTTTTCGTCGAATCTGTGCGACCTGGGCCGGGTGCAATACAAACTTGGTCAATTCGAGACAGGTCTCGCGTCGTTCCGCGAAGCGGCGCAGATCGACCTCGAACTCGCCGAGCAGGAGCCCAATGGTGCTTTGCCCTCTTTGGCCGGGAGCCTCAACCAAATGGCGCTCGGACACCTCCAGCTGGAACAGTACGACGCTTCCGTCGCATTCGTAGAGCAAGCGCTGGAAATTCACCGCCACCTCACGGCCGAGCAATCCGAGGGGCTGGAACTGCAGTTGGTGAGCATCCTCTTCAATCTAAGTCTCGTGAGAAATCTGCTAGGTCAATACGAAGCAGCACTCGAGCCGAAGCGCGAACTGGTAGAGCTGACTCGCAAATTGGCCGCCCAGGATCCTGATGCGTATTTGGCGGAATTCGCCGACAGTCTCTATGGTATGGGCTTGACGCAAGGCAAAGCGGGGCATTTCGAGGAAGCGCTCGCCACACAACGAGAAGTGCAGGACATTTACCGCAAATTGGCCGAGAAGAATCCGGATGAACATCTGCCCAATTTAGCTCATAGTTTGGCCTCTTGTGCTTTTGAACTCCGCGACCTCGAGCGAGACGTTGACGCCCTCCCCGTGCTCCAAGAAGCCATCGATACGCTTTGGCCGTATTATGAGCGAGATCCTGCGGCCCATGGCGCCATGATGAACAATTACATTCTTTCGATATGCGACCTTCATGAACAGCTTGGCCTGCCGCTCGACGAGGTATTGCAGGAACGGGTGACACAGCATGAAGCGTGGAGTGGGACGTGATGCGGACCTGAAGCGTCAGGCCCTCGACCAGCTCCGTGATGGTTCTTGACAGCGCAATTTTCCCGCTGCGCCGAACGATGTCGAGCAAATCAAATATTCTGGAATTGGATGGTTTCGCAGCCGGTCCAAAGCGTGTTTAATAGGTTTTTGCTATTAAACACGTGGACGCCGAACCTTCAACGAGCCTTCCGTCGCAACCGTACAACCAGTGCTCCAATTGCCGCCGCAATGGTTGCTCCGAGCGGAATTGATTCTCCGGGCGTATCGCCAACCCGGCATCCCGCGCATCCACCCGCATTCGCCGGCGTTGCAGGCGGCCCGGACTCCGTCGCATTTCCTGATGATGATGACGACGACGACGAACTCGACGAACTCGACGAACTCGACACGTTCGACGTTCCCGAACTTCCAGGTGTCGCTTGATACATTGCCGGCGCAGGTACGAGCGGCCCGCTATCGATTTTCGTTTCCTTGTCGTCCCGCGCTACCAAGGCGACCAGGTCCAATCCTCCACGCTTGACAAAGGCCAATTTTTGCGCCGCTTCAATGCCTTGGCTTAGCGTTCCTGCCGGAGGTCCCCCCCAAATCCCGCGCCGAGGCTTGGCGCAACTCACAGCGCCTTTCCAGGCATGGCGAATGGCATAACGGCCCTGGAAATTGTTGATTGAACTTTGCACCGCGCCCGTTTCCAACTTATTACCATCACGCACGAATTCGCGACCACCAACGATCGGTGGCGCCTGGCGAAATACCAAATCTTCCCCCAAACCATCCTTGCCATAACGCAAATGCAAACGCGTCAAGACAAACCCTCCCCCGCCTCCTCCACGCCACCCCAGCATCGGCGGCGGCAGCGCAGGCCCAATCGGTCCTCCGGGCGGCCCTGGTGGCGCTGGCGGCGCAGCAATCGCCACTTCGTTCGTCAAAGCATCTTCCCCGAGCGTCGCCAAGTCCGATCCATCGAGTGTCGGACCGGGACACGGATCACACGAACCGGCGTCCCACGAATATTCTGTAATGACCGCCTTGGGTTGTCGGGACAATGTTCGGTCGAAAAGCGCGGCATAGAACCCAGGGAAGTTTTTCCGGACCTCATCCTTCACGTCCAAATTCGTCGGAATCGCGACGTTGGGATAATTCGCCGTCTCGTACCGCTGCCCCCGTGCCAAGATATGCACGATGAGGTCTTGGGCTCCGCCGGAGTTGACCAGCCCCAAACGCACCGGCAAAGCAAACGTTTCGCTGTCGTAATGAAAACGCAGCGGTGAAAGCTGCGCCTGACCATTTTCGAATTTCACCTTTTTCGAATCGACTTTGGCCACGAAAAACTTGGAGCCACCTTGGACGTAGGGCCGCAAAATCGGTTCGGCGCCCTCGGGAATCTTGTATTTCTGTTCGCGAAGCCAAGTATCGAGCCCTGCGGAATCGCGCGCGCTCAGAATGAGCACTTCGTATTCGCCAACGGTGAATTGCGCTTCGATTTTCACGCCATGATCACCTCCACCGCTCCGCATGACCGGCGCCATCGGTACTGGCATTGGACCCCGGAACGCCATACCGGCCGGAGGCGCCGGAGGCGCACATGGATCCTGCTCCCAATATTCGACGAGACGTGGCGACGCGAGTTTGTCGACCTTGTCAAAGACCGCCATCGGCAACGTCTTGACGTTTTCTTTTTGCAAGACGACCGGCACCGGAATGACCATGGCAAAATTTTCCGGCGGTCCCTGATAATTGTTTTGCATCGAAAGCACGGTGCGGGTGCCTTCGCGCATCATCACGACCATCGTTGCGTTGTTGAAGAGTTTTTGATCGGCCCCAGCAACGTAAAACCCACAAAACGCATCGGCCACGGGCGCGGCAGCCAGGGTGGAGAGTACGAGAGGAACAGCGAAAGTGAGGGAGCGAAGGCGTTTCGACATGCGCGCCATGTTGCCACGACTTTTCGTCGCGCCGCAAGAGCAGAATGCAGGGGCGGAGGCGAGATCCACGTGACGCCGCGGCAGCTCGAGATGGGGGAAGTACGGGCGGGTCGGGGTGGGGATTTGGGGACCATGATTTGCCCCCGTGCTCTTTTCGTGGCCGATCATCTGCACGAAGGGACGCGTAAAAGACCTCAACGTAGCAATCGCCGGAGACGACGCCCCCATCAAGAATGGCTTTGGGGAGACACTTGCAAGAAAAATCGCCACGGGTGAACCTCGAATAACGTGAACACCACGGGACTCTTGCCCAACTTCCGCCGTTCTGGCACGCTGCTCCTCTGGGGATCCCCCTGCATCGAGCATTCGCGAACCAGACAATAGAGACCTTTCGCGCACGTATTCCCATCGAATCGATACAAGCGGATACAAGGACCTGCTGTCGCTCATCGAAAGCCAGATTCGGATCCAATTGGCCACCATGCAGCAAGAACTGAAACAAGGTGTGCTCCTATGAAGTGCCTGTCGGCGAGCCAAGTCTTGCTTTTTCTCAGCCATGATCTTTCGGCCGACGATCGGATGCGCGTCGAGGAGCACGTCGATACGTGCCCCGATTGCCGGGATCTCCTTGTTGATGCAGCTCTGTTCGCCGTATCGGGGCCTGGAAAACGTGTCAACCGGAAGAACGAGAGTCTTCCGAGGGAGAAAAACGAGAATCTTTCCCGTCCAAGCATGGGCGCAGCGGGTGATCTGCCCATCGGCACCACGCTGAAGCATTACGAAATCATTCGGCAGCTGGGTCGCGGGGGCATGGGGCGCGTATACCTGGCGCGGGATCTGAAGCTGGGTCGATTGGTCGCGATCAAGCTGTTGGTCGACCACGGCGGTACAAGTACAGCGCGGCTTTTGGACGAAGCGCGAGCCACCGCCCGATGCAAACACGAAAATATCGTCGTGGTGCACGAGGTCGATGAAGTACAGGGGCTTGGGGAACAAGGCGACGACAAACCAAAGCAGAGTTTCCCGTATATGGTTCTCGAACATATCGAGGGCAATACGTTGCGGATGTGGATGCAACAGCGGGCGGGGACGCCGGTTCCGCTGGAGATGGTACTCGATTTGGTGGTGCCCATTGTGCGGGCGCTGGAATGTGCCCACGAGCAGGGGGTGGTGCATCGGGATTTGAAGCCCGAAAACGTGCTGATCTCGAATAGTGGGACCATCAAGGTGCTGGACTTCGGTATTGCCAAGCAAGTCGCCGCCGAGCGAACACAATCAACATCGGCGGGATTGGACTTGCAATCCAATCTCCCGGCCCTGACGGATGGCGCGCTCATGGGCACCATGCCCTACATGTCTCCCGAGCAATGGAATGGAGAACGGATCGACGCGCGAAGTGATATCTGGGCGGCCGGGATCATGTTATTCGAACTCGCGACGGGCGAGCATCCGCTCGAGCCGCTTTCGTTGCCGGATCTCGTGGGGGTCGCGGACCTCGATGCGCCCATGCCCAGCGCCCGGGACAAACTCACCAAAAACGTTGCACTCGCAGATGTGATCGATCGGTGCTTGAAAAAGCGCAAAGAGGAGCGAATCGGCTCGGCCAAGGAACTCATGGCCCTGCTCGAGCAGCTCGGTACAGATACGCAGCAGCCCGTGAAGCTTGCTGACGACGAGAGTCCCTTTGCTGGCCTCGCGGCATTTCAAGAATCGGACGCCGCGCGTTTTTTCGGCCGTGTAGACGATATCGCCGCTATGCTCGGTCGGCTCCGCCATCAGCCGCTGGTCACCATTGCCGGAGCTTCGGGCGCTGGAAAGTCTTCATTCGTGCGAGCGGGCGTCATTCCAACCATGAAACGCTCGGGGCCCGATGTCGAGGCGTTCACCCTGCGCCCTGGGGCACGTCCTCTCGCCGCGCTCGCAGACGTGCTGGCGTTTTTCGCGGATACGGCAGTCGATGCGGGGGCGATCGAAGCGGAGCCGGAGGCGATCGTCGAGCTTTTGCGCACGCAACCCGGAGCGCTGGGTTCGAGGTTGCGCGCGAGAGCCAGGAAACGCGGTAACGACCACCGCATCCTGCTCTTCGTGGACCAACTGGAGGAACTATACACGCTGGGCAGCGAAGCATCGGAACGGGCTGCGTTCTACGCCTGCCTCGAGGGCATGGCGGACGACGCGTCGTCACCGCTGCGGGTCATCGTGACGATTCGGGCAGATTTTCTCGATCGCGTATCGGAGGATCGGCGTTTTCTCTCGGCGATGACCCAGGGCCTTTTCTTTTTGCCCCCCATGGCCGCCGAAGCAATGCAAAACGCGCTGAAGCTGCCATTGGAGGCGGTACGTTATCGATTCGAGAGCGAGGGGCTTCTCGACGAGATGATCCACGATCTCGCGGGCATGAAGAGTCCGCTGCCGCTCTTGCAGTTCACCGCGGCAAAATTATGGGAGGCGCGCGACCGAGAAAAACGGCTCGTGACGCGCGAGGCGTATCATGCGCTCGGAGGCGCTTCGGGCGCGCTCTCGACGCATGCGGACGCAGTGCTTTCGGGAATGAGCCCACACGAACAGCAACTCGCGCGAACCATTCTGCTGCGCCTGGTGACGCCCGAGCGAACGCGCGCAGTGGTACGTCTGGACGAACTATACACGCTGTCGAAGGAGGCGTCTGTTACCGAGATCGTGAACTATTTGGCGGCTTCGCGACTGGTTTCGATCGAGGTCGCGAGCGAGCGCGAAGGAACGACGGTCGAGCTCACGCATGAGTCTTTGATTGAACGGTGGGCGAAGCTGCGGCAATGGCTCGACGGAAATGAAAAGGACGCGGAATTTTTGGTGGAGCTGCGCAACGCCGCGTCGCAATGGGAAAAAAATGGTAAAGCAGAAGGGTTTTTGTGGCGGGATCAGGCAGCAACCGAGGCAGGGCAATGGCTGATGCGGCGCAGGGCGGAGGTTGACGAGGAGGGTGCACCTGGGGAGGTCGGGCTTGGGGAGCGGGAAGTTCGGTATCTGGAGGCGGTGGTCAAGCATGCGGAGCGGTCGCGTCGACGTCGTCGCCTGTTGACGGGCGGGATTATGGTGTCTCTGGCGGTTGTCACGTTTGTCGTGTCGTTCCTTGGCGTACAGGCGAGGAGTGAGGCGCGGCGTGCTGATGATACAGCCCAGGAGGCTCGGAAAAACGCGGTCGAGGCCGGAAAAAGCGCCCAGGAGGCCCGGAAAAACGCCGTCGAGGCCAACAAGCGGACGGCTGAGGCCCGTAATGCCAGCCGTATGGCAAGCGTACGGGAGCATCTATCCGACCCGACGTTGGCCTTCGCTCTGGTACGCGAGATGGAACCTGCGGAAGAACTTCCACCACGTTGGAGCGAGGTTGCCCTTTGGGCGAAGCATCAGGGAATTGCAGAGGTGGTTCTCCACCACCAGGCCGGCGTCGCATCGGCTGCATTCAGTCCCGATGGCAAGCACATCATCACCGCTTGCTACGACAATATCGTCCGAGTCTGGAATGCGGATGGCACGGGCCAGCCGCTCTTGCTCGTAGGACACCAGGATCGCGTCTATTCGGCCGTATTTAGCCCCGACGGCAAGCGCATCGTCACCGCTTCCAATGACAAGACCGCAAGGGTCTGGAATGCGGATGGCACGAGCAAACCGCTCGTTTTCGAGGGGCACCAGGCTAGCGTCTTTTCGGCCGCATTTAGCCCCGACGGCAAGCGCATCGTCACCGCTTCCAATGACAAGACCGCGCACGTCTGCAACGCCGATGGGTCAGGTCGGCCGCTCGTTTTCGAGGGGCACCAGGCTAGCGTCCTTTCGGCACGCTTCAGCCCCGACGGCACGCGGATCGTCACCGCTTCCACGGACAAGACCGCGCGAGTCTGGAACGCCGATGGCACCGGCAAACCGCTCGTTTTCGAGGGGCACCGGGATGGCGTCAATGCTGCCGCGTTTAGCCCGGATGGTACGCGCATCGTGACCGCTTCCTTCGACAAGACCGCAAAGATCTGGAACGCCGATGGAACAGGAACACCACGGAGCCTCGAGGGGCACCAGGATCGCGTTTTTTCGGTGGCGTTCAGTCCCGATGGTAAGCGTGTCGTCACCGGCTCCAATGACAAGACGGCTCGGGTTTGGAACGTCGATGGAGCAGGAAAGCCCCTCGTGCTCCAGGGGCACCAGGCTGCCCTCTTTTCCGTGGCCTTCAGCCACGACGGTACGCGTGTCGTCACGGCATCTTGGGACAAAACCGCGCGAGTCTTCAATGCCGACGGCGCGGGCCAGACCGTCTTGCTCGAGGGGCATGGGGATCGGGTCTACTTGGCGGCGTTCAGTCCTGACGGCACGCGCGTCGTCACCGCGTCTTTCGACAAGGTCGCACGTGTCTTCAACGCCAATGGCACGGGCCAGCCCCTCTGGTTCGAGGGGCACAAGGATCGGCTCTATTCGGCCATGTTCAGCCCCGACGGCTCGCGCATCGTCACCGCTTCCGGGGACAAGACCGCAAGGGTCTGGAACGCCGATGGTACAGGTCGGCCCCTTGTGCTCGAGGGACACAAGGATATCGTCACTTCGGCGGCGTTCAGCCCCAATGGCAAGCGGATCGTGACGGCGTCTTGGGACAAGAGCGTAAGGGTCTGGAACGCCGATGGGACCGGAAAGCCCATGCTGCTCGAGGGACATGACGATATCGTCTATTCGGCGGCGTTCAGCCCCGATGGCTCGCGCATCATCACCGCGTCCGGGGACAGGACTGCGAGGATCTGGAACGCCGACGGCACGGGCCAGCCCATCTTGCTCGGGGGACACAAGGATATCGTCACTTCCGCTGCCTTTAGCCCCGACGGTACGCGCATCGTCACCGCTTCCTTGGACAAGTTCGCCAGGGTCTGGAAGGGCGATGGCACGGGCGAACCTCTGCTGCTCGCACATCTTGGGACCGTGGCCACCGGAGCCGTGGGCGCAGGGGCGTTTAGCCCCGACGGAACCCAGATCGTCACCATTTCCGGCGACAAGACCGTGTACCTATGGAACACGGACGGAACAGGTGAACCGGCCATCCTCCGCATCCCCGAGCTCGATGCCGAGACCGCGGTGTTCAGCCCCGACGGCACGCACATCGTCACCGCTTCGCACAGCGGGATTGATCCAGCGACGGGCAAAAAGAAGTTCTGGGCCACCGTATGGCCTCGATTGCACCGCATCACTGGTTTGGATGACCCAGCGCTCTGGACCGCGACCCGTTATTGCCCACCCATCGACCTTCGAAAAGAGCTGCTCGGCATGTCGGACGAGGTTGCCGCTGAACAGCTGGCGAGCTGCCAGCGTCGCGTCGCCGCGGTGAATGACCATTGAGTGGCAATCGAGGCTTGGGGATTGCAAAAGATCCGTCCTTCTGGCAGTCTGTTCCATCTATGCTTGCGGCGGGATTTTGCATTCTCGATCTTTCGAACCAGTACGGACGAACGGCCATCCCAGGCGTGGAAATACCAGAGGGTGCTTCTATCCGGGCGGGCTCATGAGCAGGTCGGAGGTTTTTCTAGCGCATGTGCCCGACGAGCGTCGCCTGCGTTTCATGACCTGTCCCGATTTGGAGGCCCGTCTGGAGCATCTCGTCGAGGTAGCACGCGCCGCATGGTCGGAGCTGCACGTTCCCGATAGCGAGTTCGTCGCATTTCTTGGACGCTGTTTGTCGGAAGATGTGGCCCACAACCTTGCTGCTCTTCGTGCAGACGACCTGTATCTCGCATGCGCGTACGGTCGTGGTGTGCTTGGTGCGCACGAGGCGTTCGAGCAATATTGCATGCGTCACGTTCGGGCGGCGCTTCAACGTGTTCCGGCGCCAGTGGCGCTCGTCGCCGATGTCGAGCAGGATCTTCGTCAACGCCTCGTCGAAATGCAACAGCCGCGTCCGGGTCAAAAGTGTTATTCGGGCCGTGGAGAACTTACTGGTTGGTTGTGCGTGACCGCGCTGAGGGATGCTCGGCACAAGCTCAAGCAGAAGGGCCGCGAGCAGCCGCTCGTGAGCATGGAGGAATTGTTTATCGCGCCCGATGAGGATGCCGAAACGGCCTTCCTGCGCAAAACCTACAAGCCCGAGCTGACCCGCGCGTTTCAAGATGCAGTTGCATCGCTTACGTCGGAGGAGCGTAATCTACTCCGATATCATTTCATCAAAAACATGACCATCGACGAGATTGGTCGGATTTACGGCGTCCATCGAGCAACTGCGGCGCGTAGAATCAATCGGGCCCGCGAGCTTCTGTGCACACGTACACAGGAAAACTTTCGCGCACGTATTCCTATCGATACGCTTGGGTACAAAGATCTGCTCCCACTCATCGAGAGCCAAATACGGATTCAATTGGCAACGATGCGGCACGAGTTGGATCACGGAGCGCTGGCATCATGATGCGCCCGTCGGCCAGCCAGGTTTTGTTTTTCCTTGCGCATAACCTGTCGGACGAGTGCAGGCAGTGTTCTGACGAAAGAGGTCGATGTCGCGTTGCTCCCACTTGGTACGACCCCAATGCAGTTGAAGAGGGCGTCGCAGCCCGAAAAATTTAGAAAACGTCACGAACGCCTGCGACATCGCCCGCGCTGCTCCTCATGGGGGTGGAGGTATCGAAATGAGCGAGAACAGCGTTGGGGTCGCGGCATCAGCAACACAGAAGCAGGAGCCTCGAGGCACCTTGCACGGCAACGATTGCATCGACAGACCCGAGACCGACACCAACTCGAATGTCACATTCGTCGACCAGGAGGCCCGCATCGGGGTGGATGGGCACATCACGGCCTTCCGGATCTTCGCCAAGCGAACGAATCCGGTCGAGCTCGTCATCTATCGCAAGACCGGCGATGCGTTCTCGATCGTGGGAAGGAGCCCCGCCAAGACGCCGGCGTCCGTTGGGGTGCAAGAATTCGCGCTCGAGGTCCCGATCGAAGTAAAGGCTGGTGACCTCATCGGCTGGCACGATGTCCAGGCCGGCGCGATCGCGTTCGTTTACGCCGGCGCGGCCAACCGCGTGGGTTTTGCCCTCTCACACACGCCCACCACGATGGTGGGCTGGGGCGGCCGCATCTACTCGATCCAGGTCCGCGTCGAAGCTGCGAAAGTGGACGAGCCGGCAAAGCCACCCGCGCAATCGATTTCCGGTATCGTGAACGTGTCCGCGGCAGCAACTTCGATTGCTGGTGAAACGCTGACCCTTGGTGGCACGACAAACCCGCTCAAAGCCGGCGATCGCGTAGTCATCATCCAAATGGCGGGCGCGTACATCGACACATCTGACAACGAGCGATTCGGCACCATCACGAGCGACAATGGCGCGGGGCGATATGTGTGGGCCACCGTCGTTGGCACGAATGGCCAAAATGTAAAACTCGCGGAAAGCTTCGGCGGGTTCGACACCGCAACAGGTAAGGTCCAGGTGGTGCGGGCGTATTCGAGCGCGGGAGACGTCACCGTCGCGGGGCGCATCGATGTGCCAGCGTGGGACGGGTCATCGGGCGGCGTGATCGTGCTCGAGTCCGGCGGAACGCTCAAGATCGCTGCAGAAATGGACGTGAGCGGTAAGGGCTTCAAGGGCGGCCGTGTGTCCCATAACAACGGCGGTGGCACAGCGCGCGGGTACGTCTATGCAGAGTCGAACCTTGCTGGGATCAAGGGTGAGGGCATCGCTGCAATGAGTGGTGACCGGGCCGGAGGGCGCGGGGCGCCTGCGAATGCTGGGGGCGGCGGCAACGAGCACAACTCGGGCGGCGGCGGCGGTGGCAACGGCGGCGCGGGTGGCCGAGGTGGTTTCGAATATTACTCCCAGACTGGAGATACCAACGGAATCGGCGGGCGTAGCCTGGACTATCCAGATCGGGCATTTTTCGGCGGCGGCGGCGGTGGCGGCCAACAAAACAACGGACAAGGGACTGGAGGCGGCGCGGGTGGCGGGCTCGTCATCCTGCGTGCACAAAGCATTGTGGGATCCACGGGTGGCGCCATTCGGGCGAACGGCGCAAATGGACCGGACGCTGGATGGGACGGTGCGGGTGGCGGTGGTGCGGGCGGCACGATTGTGCTGGATGCAACGTCGGTGACGGGCGAATTCATCCTCGAGGCACGCGGCGGCAAGGGCGGCGCGACGCCATGGGGACAAGGGGAAGGCGGTGGCGGTGGCGGCGGTACCATTCGGACAAACGCGACCCTGCCGCCTTCGGTCAAGGCATCCTTGGGTGGTGGTGACCCTGGGCGAACAGGCGCTGGTGGAACCACCGGCGCGCAAGGCATCGTCGGACCTCTCGTTCCCTCGAAGCCAGGATCCCCGTCAGGGACAAGCACATCCTGCGCCCAGTGCGACAAGGTGCGCGAGGAACTCGGGAAGAAACTCGCCGAGCGTGACCAGAAGTGCGCCGCCTATGAACAGAAGGTCGACGCAATCGACAAGAAGCTCGACACCATCGAAAAGAAGCTCACCGAACAAGAGCGGAGCAACATCGATCAAGAGCGGAGACTGCTCGAACAGGACCGAAAAATTGCCACGCAAGAGAAGAGCAACCTCGAACAGGAACGCAAACTGCTCGAACAGGACAAGAAACTCGCCGAGCAGGAGCGGAGTAACCTCGAGCAAGAGAAGCGTCTGTTCGAACAGGACAAGAAGATCGCCGAACTGGCCGCGAAGACCGACAATTGCAACGCATGCAATGAAAAACTCTCCGAGCAGGCCAAGGCCATCAATGAACTGACAAACAAGCTCGCTGACCTCGAGGCCAAGGCCACGAAATGCGGCGCGTGCGAGGAGACGCTCACCGCGCAAACCAAGACGATCGCTGATCTCACAGCGAAGCTCGACGACCTCACGAAAAAACTCGCGGAGCTGACCTCGAAACTGGAGCAAAAAACCGAGCCACCTACAAAGGCCGATGATCTCGAGGCAATCGAAGGCATCGGGCCGAAAATCGCCGACCTACTCAAGAACGCGGGTATTCGTACATACAAGGACCTGGCGGCTATCGACGTGGCCGAGCTGAAGAAAATCCTCAAGACCGGCGGTACGCAATTCGCGAGAAACGATCCGTCGAGCTGGCCCAAGCAAGCGCAGCTCATCCTTGCCAGCGACAAGCCTGGCCTGAAGGCGCTCCAGGACAAGCTGCGCGCTGGGCGCGATATGGCCTGACGAGCAGAGATCGTCGCGCTGCAAGGCGCCGCGGCGCCCACCGTCGTGCCTTGCAGCACCGTTGTTCGAAACATCGCCCCTCATTCATGATCCGAGCCCAACGATCGAGGGCTCGTGTGCGTAAGTCACCTATTGTCCGAAAGCACAAATTTTGGCTTTGAGGTACCGATCGGTACCCCAACGCTCAACCGGCGGACTCCAGGGAAGACCGATTGGCACGACGGGGTTCCGACATTTCGTTTGCGGAATGCGCCACATAAAGATTACGCTCTTGCGGGCGTGAAGGCGGGGTCGAGCGACGCTCCTTCCTCCTCGATGACTCCGCCGTCGCTTGCCCAACCAAAGCCTGAATTCTCGGCGCTTCCGGCGCGAGGTTGACAGGACGCACGCGTCGGTTGTATTGTCCGCGCATGGCTCGCCGTTTCAACACCACCGGACCGTGTCGTCCGGAGTGGCACTACATGGTTCCCGCCGTTCCGCGCTTGCCGGAAATCAAGCACCACATTGAAAAGAGCGACTACTTCGTCGTCCACGCTCCAAGACAAACAGGAAAAACCACCACACTCATCGAAACGGCAAAAGAACTCACGGCCTCGGGCAATTACGTCGCGTTGCACTTTTCCTGCGAGGCCGGGGAAGCCGCCCAGGACGATTATGAAGCGGCAGAACTCATGGTCATCGAGGCGATCCGTCATAAGGCGGACCTCAATCTGCCCCAAGACCTACAACCTCCGCCCATGCCCCAGGTCGCAGCGGGCAAGCGTCTTGGCCATTTGCTTTCTGCCTGGGCTCGTGCGTGCCCGCGGCCCCTCGTGCTTTTTTTCGACGAAATCGACGCTTTGCGGGGCCAAAGTTTACTCTCCGTTTTGCGCCAGCTTCGAGATGGATTTCTGGACCGACCCAAGGGCTATCCCGCATCCATCGTCCTTTGCGGATTGCGCGACGTGCGCGATTACAAAGCGGCCGCTGGTGGCGGCAGCAAAGATGCCTCGGCCGCCGATACGAAGCTCGGAACTGCCAGTCCCTTCAATATCAAAGTCGCGTCCATGAAACTCGGTAACTTTGACAAAAATGCCGTCGAAAACCTTTATCTTCAACACACCGCGGAAACGGGACAAGTTTTTGCGCCGGAGGCCATCGAACGAGCGTTCGAGTTGACCCAGGGACAACCTTGGCTCGTGAATGCCCTCGGTTACGAAATCACCGAAACGATGCGTGTGCCCATCACCGAAACGATCACGGTCGGGCATATCGAACAAGCCAAAGAGCGCCTCATTTTGGCCCGGGCGACGCATATCGATTCACTCGTCAGCAAGCTGCGCGAAGACCGCGTCAAACGAATTCTCGAGCCCGTCCTTGCCGGCCAAATGTTGATGCTCGATGCCGCCTACGACGACGATGCGTTGTATCTGCGCGATATGGGTCTTATCGCTCGCACCAACCCCATTGCGATTGCAAATGACATCTACAAGGAGGTCATCGTTCGAGTTCTCACGGGAATGCCCGAAGCCAACATCGTCATCGAACCGCATTCTTTCATTCTGCCCGATGGGCGCCTGAACATGCAACGATTGCTCGATGAATTCACTGAGTTCTGGTGCCAGCACGGAGACATTTTGGCCAATCACCTGACCTATCACGAAGCCGCTCCCCAGCTCGTCTTCATGGCGTTTTTGCAACGCGTCGTCAATGGCGGCGGATTCATCGATCGCGAATATGGCATTGGTCGCGGCCGCATTGATTTGCTCGTGCGGTGGCCCTTCAAAGACGCGCAGGGAATTCGCGCCGTGCAACGAGAAGCCATCGAAATGAAGGTTTGGCGAGACAAAGCCAAAGACCCGCTGGCCGAAGGTTTGAAGCAAATCGACCAGTATCTGGTAAAAACAAACCTCGATACCGGCGTCCTCATCATCTTCGACCGTCGAAAAAACGCCAAAGCCATCGAGAAACGCGTCAAGTTCAAGGCCGAGAAAACGCCCATGGGCAAAAAGATTACGCTCTTGCGGGCGTGAAGGCGGGGTCGAGCGACGCTCCTTCCTCCTCGATGACTCCGCCGTCGCTTGCCCAACCAAAGCCTGAATTCTCGGCGCTTCCGGCGCGAGGTTGACAGGACGCACGCGTCGGTTGTATTGTCCGCGCATGGCTCGCCGTTTCAACACCACCGGACCGTGTCGTCCGGAGTGGCACTACATGGTTCCCGCCGTTCCGCGCTTGCCGGAAATCAAGCACCACATTGAAAAGAGCGACTACTTCGTCGTCCACGCTCCAAGACAAACAGGAAAAACCACCACACTCATCGAAACGGCAAAAGAACTCACGGCCTCGGGCAATTACGTCGCGTTGCACTTTTCCTGCGAGGCCGGGGAAGCCGCCCAGGACGATTATGAAGCGGCAGAACTCATGGTCATCGAGGCGATCCGTCATAAGGCGGACCTCAATCTGCCCCAAGACCTACAACCTCCGCCCATGCCCCAGGTCGCAGCGGGCAAGCGTCTTGGCCATTTGCTTTCTGCCTGGGCTCGTGCGTGCCCGCGGCCCCTCGTGCTTTTTTTCGACGAAATCGACGCTTTGCGGGGCCAAAGTTTACTCTCCGTTTTGCGCCAGCTTCGAGATGGATTTCTGGACCGACCCAAGGGCTATCCCGCATCCATCGTCCTTTGCGGATTGCGCGACGTGCGCGATTACAAAGCGGCCGCTGGTGGCGGCAGCAAAGATGCCTCGGCCGCCGATACGAAGCTCGGAACTGCCAGTCCCTTCAATATCAAAGTCGCGTCCATGAAACTCGGTAACTTTGACAAAAATGCCGTCGAAAACCTTTATCTTCAACACACCGCGGAAACGGGACAAGTTTTTGCGCCGGAGGCCATCGAACGAGCGTTCGAGTTGACCCAGGGACAACCTTGGCTCGTGAATGCCCTCGGTTACGAAATCACCGAAACGATGCGTGTGCCCATCACCGAAACGATCACGGTCGGGCATATCGAACAAGCCAAAGAGCGCCTCATTTTGGCCCGGGCGACGCATATCGATTCACTCGTCAGCAAGCTGCGCGAAGACCGCGTCAAACGAATTCTCGAGCCCGTCCTTGCCGGCCAAATGTTGATGCTCGATGCCGCCTACGACGACGATGCGTTGTATCTGCGCGATATGGGTCTTATCGCTCGCACCAACCCCATTGCGATTGCAAATGACATCTACAAGGAGGTCATCGTTCGAGTTCTCACGGGAATGCCCGAAGCCAACATCGTCATCGAACCGCATTCTTTCATTCTGCCCGATGGGCGCCTGAACATGCAACGATTGCTCGATGAATTCACTGAGTTCTGGTGCCAGCACGGAGACATTTTGGCCAATCACCTGACCTATCACGAAGCCGCTCCCCAGCTCGTCTTCATGGCGTTTTTGCAACGCGTCGTCAATGGCGGCGGATTCATCGATCGCGAATATGGCATTGGTCGCGGCCGCATTGATTTGCTCGTGCGGTGGCCCTTCAAAGACGCGCAGGGAATTCGCGCCGTGCAACGAGAAGCCATCGAAATGAAGGTTTGGCGAGACAAAGCCAAAGACCCGCTGGCCGAAGGTTTGAAGCAAATCGACCAGTATCTGGTAAAAACAAACCTCGATACCGGCGTCCTCATCATCTTCGACCGTCGAAAAAACGCCAAAGCCATCGAGAAACGCGTCAAGTTCAAGGCCGAGAAAACGCCCATGGGCAAAAAGATTACGCTCTTGCGGGCGTGAAGGCGGGGTCGCTGTTTGTTTCGCTCGTGCGTTTTCATCATGCGCCAGATGGTTCAGGGATGGGGCGAACCAGGATGGTACTTGGCGAACGGATACCCGCACATGCGCCGACCTGGTCAAATTTCTGCGTTTCTCGAAGCGCGACACCAGGCGCACGCACAACCCGCGCATGCGAGTGAACGCGAAGTGGTTGTCCCAGCATACCCAATCGTCTGGCGGCATGAATCCAGTTTTCTCCAAAGCAAACCGTTGACGGCACACAGCCACCACGCTACGGCCCAGTCTCGAGCTTCCGAAGAAGGGACGGTCAGGGTTGTGACGACAAACATATCGACGGGCCTCATTCTCGTGAGTTTGCTGAGTTGTGGTGTTGTTTCCTGTGAAAACGCAGGTTCGAGCGTGAGCAGCGGGGATACCAGCCAGGGGGCGCCCCAAGCCGAACAATACACGCCCAACCAAGCCAATTGGGATACGTTCGCCTCCAAGCCTTTCGAAGGGGGCACGAATACCGCTCATGATCCAGATGGTGTTGGTTGGATCAGCCCCGATGACTGGGCAGCGGCCAAATGGGATGGCACCATCTACAATCCGTCTAAAAT
This sequence comes from Polyangium sp. (in: bacteria), assembly GCA_035437985.1. GTDB lineage: Bacteria > Myxococcota_A > Polyangia > Polyangiales > Polyangiaceae > Polyangium. The sequence continues at coordinate 16,891 of DAOMZH010000055.1, forward strand.
GACGAAAGAGGAGTTTGCGGCCGCTATTTGTCCCAGTGTCGACCGGGTGCGGGGCATCCGCGAGGTTTTCTATGCGCACAAACCGTTTGCGGACAACAAAAACCCCACCAAAGCCGAGGTCGACGAGTGGCATAGAATCGCGATCAACCACGTCCGAGCGCTCATTGGCTACACCAGCGCCGATCGTCAGGTGCAGAAAGACCATTGCATGTTTGCGCGTGCATTGTGGGGCGATGAGCGCAAGTTCACAACCATGTGGGACGCCAAATACCCCGGGACACTAGGATCTGCTGAAGGACCATGCCAGGGCTCGACAAATGCGCATTGTGGCGCTTCGTTCATTCCTGATTTGGATGATCAGGCCCCGTATCTTCCCGAAGGTCACCCTGGCTGCACCACCCAAGCGGGCGCCGAGGGCGTTTTCAGTGGGCCCAAGTCGAACATTCCCTGGTCGATCAAGTGGTCGCGCGGCCTTTGCAACACACTCATCGCCGAGGGTTTTTGGGGCGGGCATGTTGGACCCTGGTTCCATCGCGAGAAGTTTGGTTTCAGCTTCTGGGACGACGACCCTGCCAATAACAACAACAACGCCGTCTTGCGCGCGAAATGGACGGGCAATTTGATGCCGAATCTGTATTGCAATCCGGCCGATGCCGGCTGCGACCCCAACAATACGGGGCCCAACAGCGGCCCATGACGGTTGCTCGTCATCGCCCGGCAATTCCAAGATCCCGACGCACTCCCTGCCTCTATTTTCTCGGCGCCTTCGCCCGATCGAGCAAACTTCGCGTTTGTCCCGCCATAATCCGAACCGCCATTTTGCGCGGCATCAGGCGCGTCATTAGAAACTGCGCAAACCGATTGAATCCCCCCGGAACGAATGCTCCTCGCTTCGACATCGCGTCGAGCGTCTCCCGCGCAACATCCTCGGGACTCATGGCACTTGGTCCTTTTTGACCCGCCAAGGCTTGCACGAAATTCGGCGTCCGCGTCGCCCCCGCACAACTCACGACCACATCGATGCCTCGTTCGCCAAGCTCATGCGCCAACGCTTCGCCAAGCGACAAATTAAACGCTTTGGTGGAGCCGTAGGTCGCCACCCACGCGGAACCCCAAAACGCCGTCAACGACGAAAGCAGCACAATCCCACCTCGACCTCGCGCCGCCATCCGCTCGCCAAAAACATGCGCGCAAATCACTGGACCTCGCGTGTTGACATCCAAGATCCTTTGTTTGTCCTCGAGCGACGTATCCAGAAACGGAGCAATGATCGAGTACGCTGCGTTGTACACCAAGAGGCCAATTTCCCGCTGATCCGCCAGCGCCTTCACCTTCGCTTCGAGATCCGCATCTCCAAGGTCGATCGCTTGCACTTCGACGGTCACTCCAAAACGCTGCCGCAAGTCATTCGCCAGAATTTCGAGCGTCGCTGCACGACGGGCAAGCAGCACCAGGGAAAAACCAGCTTCGGCAAGCTGCGTGGCGAATGCAGCTCCAAGGCCCTCCGAAGCGCCAGCAACGAGCGCCCAAGGTCCGTAACGTTCTACGAGACGTTTCATGTCCTTGCTGTTATCATACCTGGATGCTCGTTGGGGTCATGTCGTTGCTTGCTGTGTATTTCCTGGTGTTTGTGCTCTATTTGCTCGTGCCGGGACGATGGGTCATGGGGTACGTCAAAGGCGATGATGGCCAAACGTTGCGGTATCACTTGAATGGCTTGCGAGTGCTCGGGTTGGTGCTTGGCGCGTACGCGGCGCTTGGAGCTACGCACGTGATTCCCTGGAACTTTTTCTATGTGCATCGCTGGTCGATGCTGGGCACGGCTTTCGGCGTTGGGCTCGTGTTTACGTTCGCTATCGTTTTACCGGCCCCGAGCACGGGGAAATCCTTTTTGGCGGATTTGTATCTCGGGCGGCTCGTCAATCCTCAATGGTTTGGCGGTCGCGTCGACGCCAAAATGTTCTTGTATCTCGTGGGCGCGGTGATGCTCGAACTGTGCCTCGTTTCGTTTGGAGCGCACCATTATCTGACGTATGCCGCGGATCCATCTCCAGGCGTATTGCTCTATACGTGCCTCTTCAGTTTTTTCCTCACGGAATACCTGTTTTTCGAGCGCGTGCATTTGTACACGTATGACTTCGTGGCCGAACGAGTTGGATTCAAGCTTGGTTGGGGGTGCTTGGTCTTTTATCCATTTTTCTATGGCGTGGGGATCTGGTTTGCGGCTGAGCAGCCGAATCCTCACGTTCATCCCGGGTGGCTCGTCGTTTCCGCGCTGATATTTTTCTGTGGTTGGTCTTTGGCGCGAGGGGCAAACTTACAAAAATTTTATTTCAAGACCGAACCCGAGCGGACGATGTTTGGGCCATTTGCGCAACGGGCGCTCGTCAACGGGGACAAACGCGTTTTGATTGGTGGATTCTGGGGCGTATCGCGCCACGTGAATTACCTTGGCGAGCTCCTCATGGCCACGGGACTGGCGCTGAGTCTTGGTTACCCAGGAAGCATTTGGCCGTGGCTTTATCCGATTTATTACCTTGGGCTGCTCATCCCTCGTCAGATTGACGACGACAAACGCTGCAAAGAGAAGTACGGGCCGATGTGGGACGAATACCAGCGGGCCGTGCCGTATCGAATTGTGCCTTGGATTTATTGAGGTCTGCGGAAAGATGCCGCTGGTTGGTGCGAGATCGCGTTGTACGAGGACGAGCAACCACTTGCACGGAGTTTGATAGTCACAAACCTCTGTAGCGCTCTACTAACAAATCAAGCCTCGATAAGCCCAATGAACGAGGTGGCGGAGTAGCCTCAGAAGACATCCTTGCATTTTTGTTTGTCAGTCCAGGCAACGATGCTGTACAAGACACACATGAGCGACGCGTCATCCATCGTTCCATCTTCTCATGGGCCACTTCGCTGGTTTGTCGTCTTCTCGGTTTTGCTTGCGCTCATCTTGGTGCCGTTTTTCTTGTTCGAGGACCGGCTCAATGCGCTTGCGACATCGCTGCTTGCGCCTGAGCGACCTACGAGCGTGATTGTTGTGGCAATCGTCCTGTTGCTCGCGGCCGATGTCGTTTTGCCCATTCCCTCGAGTCTCGTCAGCACGGCATCGGGCGCTCTTTTGGGATTTTGGCAGGGCGCCCTGGCCTCGTGGCTCGGAATGACCCTGGGCTCTGTTTTGGCGCTGCTCATTGGGCGCACGCTGGGCGAACCCGGTATTCGAAAAATCGTGGGCCCCGGGCAACTCGATGACGCAAAGCGATTCGCCACCCGTCACGGGCCCCTGGCCATTGTCCTGTCTCGCTCGATCCCCGTCTTGGCCGAGGCATCCATATTGCTCGCTGCCGCTTGCGGAATGCGCGCCGTCCCAATGCTCTTTCTCAGTGCTCTCTCCAATGCTGGACTTTCGATCGTGTATGCAAGCATCGGCGCTTTGGCTGCCGGGACCACTTCGTTCCTGTTCGTTTTCCTGGGAGCGATCGTATTGCCCGGAATAACCATGCTCGTTCATCGTCGCCCGAACACATGATTGCGATTGCGAACAAGAAAGGATCCGTTCGATGTCCCGTTGTCTTTTGCACATTTTCAGCTGTGCGTTGGCGATTGCGTCTTTCTTCGTCGCCTCAGCGCCTACGTTTGCGCAGGAAATGCCTGGGAAACCGGCACAAGATGCATCGCCCGTGCTTATGCCCCCGCCCGCCGATTCTGGGACCACCGATGCAAGACCCCCAAAACCACCCCGTACCTATGCAAGCATGAGCGTGGGTGGATCGACCGGGAGTCAAGGCGCGATTCTTTGCGCCGAGGTCGCACCATTATCGTTCTTGTCCATTTCTGGATGTGGAAATGGTTCGGGCTTGTTGCATCACGACGACGCTCCTGATCTGTCGCATTGGCGGATCAATGGAACGGTGTACTCCTTCAAAACGGGCGCCCTGTGGCTCCAGCCTCGAGTTCAGCTCGGGTTTGCCGAAGTACAGGTTGGTCAAGACACACCGGGATTCGATTTCACGAGCACGAACGAGACGGCTACGTCCACTTCGGGCATCGAGAGTGGCGCTTCCTTACGTGCGTTGTGGCCCATTCGCCAAAGCGGCTTCGAAGTCATCGGCGAGCTCGGCTTCAGCGTTGGTTATTTTCCCCACGCTGAAGCCTTGGTTCGTCCCCAATCCACGTGGATTCCTAGTGGCTCACTAACAGTCGGTGTGGGGTTTTGATGTTCACTTGGTTTGTTTACACACGGTTTGGAATATTGGTGCTGCTTCAAACGAGTTTGTGCTTGCAAACTAGCTACTATTCCAATATTGTCGCATCTTGCGCGGCTGGAGTTGGGCTGCTGGCGTTTCTGGGCAGGTGCCCTTTGGGAGAGAGTTCATGAGTTACTTGAATCCGTTGCGTTTGCACTTTGGTGGCACGTTTCAAGCCAACGTGTCGACGGTCAACAATGACACTGGTCATTTCGATACGGGGCAATTCAAGCCGGAGTATCAGAAGGTGCAGGGGCCGAATCGGAACCCGCCGAACGGGGGGAACAATCCGACGGGTGATTCGGCTTGGCGTTTGCTGGGCTGCAGGGTGACTGGCGCGGCAATACCTGGCCAAACGGATGCGGCGATCCTGGCGTGTGGCATAGCCGATTCGAATAACAAGGTTTGCGCCAAGATGGTCGACCTCGATTCGCAACAACAAATTGTCTCCGAAATCTGGGGGCTTCAATTCCGCATTACGGATCCTGCGGGCAAGACGCTGTTGCGAGCGGACATGACGGTGGCTGCGTTGATTGACCTTTGGAAGCGGGCCACCATTCGCGTACCGGGTGATATGGTCGCTGCTGCCACCTACCAATCGACGCTCGTGAATTTGGAATGGGCCGATGTCGTGTCGTTTTCGCCGGTGCTCGCTGCTCTCAAACAAGCTAGCGCGCAAAATGGCAAGCTCAGCATCAAATTCAACCTCGATGGGGTAAACATCGACTTTACCTCGCCCGATTTCATGTGCGGGCGCATTGTGGGCACTGTGGGCCCTGTTGTTGGTGACGAGCCGACGCACCTGGTGCTCGGGCGGCAATTCATGACGTCGGGCAACTGGTCGAATTTCTTCATCCCGAGTGGGAAGTTGAATTTCTGCCACGGTTTCGTCGATGAATCATCGAATACGCTGTTCCTCGACCTCGGAAATGCCTTTCCTACGGAAGTGCCTGGCGGCAATCTGAACAATCTTGGCGATCTGACCGTAACAGCGGGCGGTACGTCAATCGGAACCCTCGCCGCAAGCCAATACACCGACCCGAATTGGTATTTGAACACGGCGGGGGTCGTGGCGTTTTCACTCACGCCCCAGCAAATGCAAGCGCTTGCTACGTCGCCCATTTCCATTACGGGCAATCCTGGCGTGTTCATTTCCGAGCCTACTGCGGGCGCTTATGTCCGAGCAGACAAATTCGTCTATCGGCTCAGTCCAGGGCAATCGGCGGATGTGCGCGTGTATGCGATGCAATGGGGCAAACCGCTGCCCGGAGCTCAAATCAATTTCGCATTCGACAACAGCCAGCTACAAACGGGCAGCTTGGCCCAGGAGTTCGATTGTCCGTTGCCGGGGCAACCGACGGATTCGAGCGAAGGCGCTCCGACGTTCAATTCGACGGCAACAACCAATGCTCAGGGCGTGGCGGTTCTGCAAATCAACGCCAATAATCTCGGCACTGTTCGCGTATTCAACGATGGATCGAGCGTCGATGGGCAGGTTTATGGGATTCGACCCGTCTTTGCGAGCGCGAGCCTCAACGAACCGAGCAACCAGCAGAACCATGCCAACTTCGTGAGTTTACTTGCGTGGAGCGTTTTTGATGCTCCGAATCCGGTGACGTGGGAGGTGGTGCAACCGATTCTCCAGCAATATGCAAATCTCTATCCGGTGATGCTCAATTTCCTGAATTTGGGCGATTACGCGTCGGTGATCAAGAATCGGAAGCTTTTGCAGCTTGCGTTTGGATTGACGGAGGGCGACCCGAATTCGATGCCCGTGACGCGGGATCTGTCGCCTGCGCGTCGTGCGGCCATTCTATCGTGGCTCAACAATCCCGTTGCACCTGCGGCGCCGCCATCGAATTTGGCCGCGGTGGCCAAACCTTCGTCGCTTTTGGCGCAGCCGTCGTTCAAGACGACAGCACCAAAACCTGATCCGGCCATCGCCTCGAAGGCGGAACGTGCTGGCAAAACAGCTGCCCTTGCCAATCGAATGGGGAGGACGTTGCAACAGGTGACTCGTCAAGCGCGACAGCCGAATCGGATCCTGCCGGCAGCGAGCATGAAAGGGGGAGCGAAGCGCGAGGCGGTGCTCAAGGCGCTATTGCAACAAGCCATCATGCTCGAACATGGCACCCTTCCGGTGTATTTGTATGGGCTGTATTCGCTCGACGAATCGAAAAACAAGGAGATCTTCAGCATCATTCAATCGGTCGTGAGCGAGGAAATGCTGCATATGGTCTTGGCGTCGAACGTGCTCAATGCCTTGGGAGGTTCGCCGGTGTTGAACCAACCTGGGTTCATTCCGACATATCCGGGACATCTGCCGGGCGGGGTCGCAGGAAGCCTCATGGTGCATTTGAAGGGTTTTTCCATGGAGCAGATCGAGACGTACCTGGATATCGAGCAGCCCGCGGATCCCATTGAATTCGAGGACATGCCGGAGGACGACAATCAAGGGATGACGATTGGCAAATTTTACGCGTACATCGAGCGGCTGATCAAAAAGGTCGGCAATGATGCGTTCGTTCCGGGGCCACGGAATCAAATCGGGCCGGATCAAATGGAGCACGCGGTGGTGGTGACGAATGTCGCGACGGCGATTCAAGCCCTGGAGACGATTGTCTTGCAAGGAGAAGGGACCAAGAAGACGCCGTGCGAAGTGGTAGGAAACCAATATGCGCACTACTACCGTTTTCTGGAGATTCGGGAAGGGCGCCGACTTCAGCGAGTCTCGAACACCGGTCCCGTGGATGAGCAATTCACCTTTTCGGGCCCGCCAATACCATTCGATTCGACGGGTGTTTACGCGGTACCCGATGATCCGCTCGCGTCGAACTATCCGTTTGGAACGCAACAGCGGAATTTCTGCGACCGTTTCAACTACACCTATACCGCGCTGCTCAATGCGCTCCAAGTGACGCTCAATGGCAATGCTGCGTATCTCGACAAATCGATTGGCTTGATGATGTCGCTGCGGGGATTGGCAAAGCAGATGATGTCAGGAACGCCGAATCCAGCCGTGATTACAGGGCCGAGTTTTCAATACCAGCCGACAGATCCGGCGCCCTGGCCGCCATCGTGAGAAGGTGTTCAACAGGCGTTGTGAGTGTTGTGATGCTTGGGAGGACGACGGAAAAGCGTACTTTGGTGCGCTGGGTAAGTCCGACCGACGCAGCGCAATGCGCAGCAGCGTGTTGAAAACGTCTTCAGAGGAGGCAAAACCCAAAGAACGGAGAGCAGTGCTCTCACGCGGTGGTTGTACCTCAGCGGCGGGGCTCGAGCTGATCACCCCTTTCATGGACCGCACGATTCGCGACCCGTCGCTACGGGATGTGATCTTGTGAATCGCTGACGTTCTGCATACGACGCCCTCGCGTAACAGGAACGAATTGGTGCATTCTACCGGAATGCAAGAGCCTTGGATTGTTTTCGTGGTGCGTGTTCTGCTCAATGCGGGCTGTGACACGACCA
>DAOMZH010000056.1:0-22016 GCA_035437985.1 Polyangium sp. (in: bacteria)
TCCTTTCAACATCAAAGCGGATTCAATACGACTCGGCAATTTCACCGCCGACGAAGTTCGCGAACTTTACCTTCAGCACACGGCCGATACTGGGCAGGTCTTCCAGGACGACGCCATGACCAATGCCTGGACGCTGACCGAGGGGCAACCATGGCTCGTCAATGCGCTGGCTCGCGAGGTCATTGAAAAAATGAAAGTACCAGTGCACGAAGCGATCACGGTCGACCACATCGAAAACGCCAAGGATCGACTCATCTTGGCGCGGGCGACGCATATCGATTCGCTGCTCGCACGATTGCGAGAAGAACCCGTACGAAGGATCCTCGAGCCAGTCATTGCTGGTGAAATGCCGCAGCACGATCCGCTCGATGACGACCAAAGGTATGTGATGGATCTCGGCTTGATTGCGGCAGAACCGACGGTACGGATTGCCAATCCCATTTATCGCGAAGTGATTCTGAGGGTGCTTGCGAGTGCCGCTGAACCATGGGTCCTCGAAGATCCTCGCCGATACGTAGCGCCGAATGGAATGCTCGATGTAAAACGGTTGTTCGAAGGGTTTGCGGAGTTTTGGAAGCAGCACGGTGAATTGCTTGCGCCGCGCATGGCTTATTCGGAAGCGGCGGCGCAGCTGGTGCTTGTGGGGTTTCTGCATAAGATTGTCAATGGTGGTGGGCTCATCGAGCGCGAAATTGGCGTGGGCAAGAAGCGCATCGACATGATGGTGCAATGGCCCTACACGGACGAGAATGGGAAAAAGCAGGCGCAACGAATGGTGGTGGAAATCAAAGTTTGGCGGGACCGTGACAAAAAGGGCGATCCGCTGGTGCAGGGACTGAAGCAGATCGATGAATACCTGGCCCGACTGGGTCTGAACGAAGGAACCCTGGTGATTTTCGACAGCCGGAGCATTGCCGAGCCCATTGATGACCGGACGCGATTCGAATCGCAGGTGACGTCCTCCGGACGGGCGGTGATGTTGCTCCGGGCGTAAAGCAAACTGCCCTCGACCCAATTCTGGAACACCTCGCGTCTCACTTCCAGCGCTGGAGTCATGGAAGCGAGGGAGGGGGCGGTCGCCGCAGTTATTCCAGAGCCGCTTCGCGTTCTTTCCCCTCGCATTTGGCGTGTTCCCAGACGTCGATGGCTTTACGAATCATTTCGGCGGAGTCGGCAGTTTGGTATCGAGCGTGAATTCGCGCCAGATCGAGCTGGTAATGGCGGGGGATTCGCTTGGGTAAGGAAAAGATGGACAAAATCGTTTACCGACGCGGATTTCGCGGGTTTGGCGGAGACTTCCCCCGCTCCTGTTGCATCGACACGCAGCGACACCAAAGCGGCCCCGTTTCCAGGGCCGCCTTGCCTCCACCAACCTCCCAATTACTTCCGAACCGGATGCGAGCAAATGAACGCCCGCGGCGTCGCCGAGCAATTCTCGTATTGCCACCCGCCATAATCCATCCAGCTTGCGCTAATGCCCCCAATGCTCACGCAATCGTAGGCGCTGCCTTGATTCGCCGCATAACCAAGCGTGTTCCAATTCGAGTAAACCACCGGAGCGCCGTCGCGGAACTCTGCCGTGCCTTCGGTCGTCGCGTCATTCAAGCCAATGCGGCACAAAATCTTCCCCGAAGCATCGCAAAGCGCCGTCACCGTGTCGTTTTCCTCGTCGCTCGTGATCGTTGCCAACGTGTAATCGTCACCCAGCGATTCGCAATATGCCTCGGCCGCGTCTCCCGTCAGCTCTTGATTCACAAAGACGTATTCGCGCTTCATTTCCGGGCCATTGCAAATCGTGCCCGAGCGATCCGTCGCGCTGCAATGGCTGTATTGCCAAGCCGTATACTCCATCCAGGTTGCGTCGACGCCACTGATGTTCACGCAATCTTCGCTGCTGCTTTGCGCGGCACCATAAAACCGCGTATTCCAATTGTCGTACGAAACAGGCGTCACGTCTTGCCACGCCGGGCTGCCTTCGGTGGTTTGATCATCGAGCCCAATCCAGCACAGAATGCCCCCGCCATCTTTACAAAGCTCGGCCGCCGTCATGTTGTCGTCCGCGCGATTGATCGTCGCGAGCGTCGTGCCCAATGACTCGCAATACGCCTTGGCTTCATTGCCCGTCATGTTTCCCGTCACATAAAAGTAGGAACGCATCGAGCTGACCGATTTCGTGAGGTCCGAGGATGCCGGCAAATCCTCGAGAACGTCCGTCGTCACCCAAAGCCCCGCGCTGCTGTCGTAATACTCGACATAGATATCGTCGGAGTGATACACGATGTTGTCCGTCTTGAGATACACGCCTTTGACATCGGCCGCAGATGCGAGTTCAAGGCCAATCCAGGACGTACCCTCGGCGTTTGCGTCCGTCGTTTTCCACATCGTGCTGGTATTGCCGTCGAATGCGTACGATGCGAGCGCCCAGCTCATCGCATGCCCGCTATCGATCGCCGTACCACTCAGCGGCGAAGCACAAGCGGAATCCGTGCAGAACTTGAGCTCGCGGAACGACCATTGCCCGCTCGACGGAATGGATGCATTACGCAAACGCCATTTCGTGCTCCGGCCAGCAAGGGCCAAATTCGTATTGGGAGCAAATGCCGCGTACGCAATCGCCTCGTCCGCATGACTGCGCTCGGAATCCTGAATTTGATCTTCCTCGGCAAACACGGCTTGCATGGTCGAAGAATAAGGTCCTGCGCCACGAGCCCAACATCCGTCTAGGCCATTTTTTTCGACCACGGAAACGACGATATTGGGCGGCGCAGAAAAACCCGAAAGCGTAATGTTGTGCGGTGCATTCGTCACGCCATCGGATTTGCCATCGGCACCTTGACCAACCATGAAGCGCGAACCGTTCGTCGTGCCGCTGCCCGTCGAAAACGCCATGAAACCAACCTTCTCCGAAACCACGATTTTGCCCGTTTCGGCCCGCTCGAGGCCAATTTGGAAGCCGCTCGTGCCGACATTGGTGACCATCGAAGCCATGAAGTCGTTGTTGTTATGCGAATTCAACGTCGCGAGCACTGCGGGCGTCGCGCTGAATGCCGATGTGAACGAAACGGCATCGCCAGCATAGGACTGGCCACCGCTATGCGCAGTCGCGGTATTCACGAAATCGGCTTCGACGATCAAACCACCATCGAGTACGTGGCGGCCGCGCTCCATGACGATATAGCTGACCGTCTCGGCGGCGTGTGCCTGATTGTCCGGTGCTTGCATGAAAATCTGAAATGAGGTGGCCGATACGGAGCGCACACGGACGCCCACCGATTGATCGCCATTGCGCGTATTGATGAACGCGACGACTACCGGATTGGCGTATTTGTTGCGCATCGTGACGGTTGCGCTCACGCCGCCCTCGACGGTGTTCGACAGAATCACTTGCCCCGTTTCGCCCACGAATTTCTCATTGCCAGTGCTCAGGGCCGACGCGTTTGTCGCCGTGTTTTCGGACGCTGCTTCATTGACGTCGGAATCGTTTTCGGAGGCGGCTCCGCAACCAATCGCGAAGGCGGCCATCACGGAAACGACGGTGGAGGTCGAAAGAATGCTGGAGGCGAGCTTATTGAAACGGGCCATGATAATATCCTTCTTTCTGTGTTGTCGTCGGCCATGCAGAAGCACCCGCATTGCGGATTCGCGCTCTGTACGGCTCAATGGTTCGTGATTGAATGCATTAGCAACGACCGTGCCGACCATGATGCCCAGACCAAGACCCCCTCAAATCCCCTCAAATCGCCCATTCTCGTCCGCTCACAGCAAAACGAATGACCCAATCCCTCCGCCACGCCTGGAGGGGGCAGGCTCCATATGGAGGCTCGAGGCTCCAACACGGGCCACCACCTCGATCGCCAAGACCACACGCACGCCACCGAATCAAGAAATCTCCGTGAGCCCCAACAAATTCTTCGCATTCATGTCGCCGTTGTGCTTGTAGAATGCTCGGGAGCATTTTCCCGCTCATTGGCCAAGGTAGCATCGACCATGTACGACGTTGTTGTGATCGGGGCAGGAATCGCGGGTATGGCTACTGCAGCTCGGCTTCGAGCCGCCGGATTGTCGACACTCGTGCTCGAAGCTCACGGTCTGCCCGGAGGCTGCGCGGGATACTTTCGGCGTAAAGGTTTTGCTTTTGACGTCGGTGCTACGACCCTTGTCGACTTCGCCCCCGGAGGCGTGGGCGCCGAGCTCCTCGAGACCATTGGAATGCCAGCCTTGCCGGGAGAGAGATTGCCCGGTTATGTGGCGTGGTTGCCCGATCGCAAAGTCACGCTGCATCGGGATCAAGCACTTTGGGCCGATGAGCGATTACGAATGTTGGGAAATAGCCCAGCCCATCGACGTCTGTGGATGTTTTTCGATCGGATTGCGGACGTATTCTGGGGAGCGAGCCGTCGGGGAGTGCAATTGCCGCTGCGCTCGCCCATGGACGCGATTCGTGCCGCCCGTTGCCTTGCAATTCGCGATTTGCCGCTCGTTCGTTATCTTGGGTGGACCGTCGGAGATGCGTTGCGCCATTACGGACTTTACGAAGACAAACCACTGATCAGTTTGCTGGCCATGCTCATTGAAGACACGGTTCATGGTCGAATCGAGACGGCGCCGCTCATCAATGGAGTGCTCGGGGCGACCATTCGCGGCACGGGGCTTACGCGCGCGTATGGAGGCATGTACGGCTTTTGGCGGCGTTTTACCGCGCATTACCGAGCGCTCGGGGGCCAATTGCGGGTAGGAACGACGGTTAGGGCATTTCGAGGGCGCGCCGGCGATTTCGTCATTCAAACACAACGCGGCGACTTTCACGCGCGTCGGGTCATTAGCGCATTACCCGCGCCGCTCACGGCCCGCATCGGCCCGCCCGAGGTCGGCGAAGCTCTGGCCCCGTACATTCGCCGCGATGCCAAGGCCCAAGGCGGCGCAGTCGTGGTTTTTCTCGGCGTACCCGACACGCACGTGGCCGAGCAATCGTTTACTCATCATCAAATCCTCCACGATTATGAATCCCCGCTCGGAGAGGGCAACAACATGTTCATCAGCGTTTCCGCGGCGGACGATATCGAAAGCGCTCCGGCCGGCTTTCGGTCGGTCATGCTCTCCACCCATTGCGAACTTTCACCCTGGCAAAATCTCGACGACGCTGTTTATGAAGCGCACAAGAAAAAAATTGGCAATAAGCTCGTCGAACTCGCACGGCGCGTGTATCCCACGCTCGGCGAAAATGCGGTGGTGCACGAGGTCGCTACGCCCCGCACCTATGAGCGATTTACGCGTCGTCCAGGTGGCGCCGTTGGTGGTGCCCGCCTTTCGCTTGCCAATTCCAATCAACGGGCCATTCCGCACGACATTGGTTTTCCCGGATTCTGGATGGTCGGAGATTCAACCTGGCCGGGTCTAGGCACCGTTGCATGCGTCCTTGGCAGTCGCAATGTCGCCCAAAGCGTGCTCCAAGGCGCCCGCACTTCGTCCGATTGGATTCTCGATTCTGGAGGGCGCGCCGATGTCGCCTGATCCCGCATTACCTTCGCTCAATGCCTTGGGCCGCGATTTGCTCGTCACAACGTCCCGCCAAAGGTGGGTGGCCCTCGCGCGCCCCTTTGTATTGCTCGGGCTTTATGCCTTGCTTTGCTCGTTCGAGCTCTTTTGGTTGACTCCGATTGTGGTATTTCTCATTTTCGTCGCCATCGTGACCGTCACGCATGACGTCGTCCACGGCTCGCTGGGACTTGGTCGTCGCGCAACGGAGGTGGCCCTTTTCGTGTTTGGGGCATTTTTATTGGCGAGCGGTCATTCTTATCGTATTTCGCATCTTCAACATCACCGGGTTTTTCCGGGCGAAAACGATCCCGAAGGCGATCCGGCCCGGATGACGTTATGGGGGGCGGTGCGTCATGGGGCGGTGTTTTTGCCTCGATTGTGGATCTGGGCTCATCGGCGAGCAGGCACGACGGACCGATATTGGATGCGTGCGGAAGCCATTTGGGCAATTGGCGTCCTATTGGTTGGTGTCTTGCTTTGGCCCGTGACGCCCGCGGTGCTTCTTTATGCAGGGCTCGTGGTGACCGGCGCTTGGGTTTTTCCGTTGCTCACGGTCCATTTGCCCCATCGCGATTATGGCGATTCGCCGCTGACGCAAACGCATACGCTTCGTGGCCGCATCATCCCGGCGCTATTTCTTGAATTGACGTATCACCTGGAACACCACCTTTACCCGCAGGTTCCGAGCCATCATTTACGCGCCTTGTCGGATCGTCTCGAACCCTTTTTCGATCGCGCTGGCGTAGTCCGATGGCATGTGCCGTGATTCAATGCTCATGCTGTCGTGTGCTCGGCCAACGCCCACGGCGAGGGATTTCGCGCTGGATACAACTTGCGCCCGAGCTGGGCGAATGCTTGCATCGTTGGCTGGGGCGGACGAGAAGAGGGCATTACGTCCTATGATTGCCTCGGTAATTGACCTTTGCCTACATGGTCGAACGGGAAAACGCGACGAATGTCCTTGGCCAGCAGCAACGCGCCAAGGGCCAGAGTAATGCTTGCTTCATTCATCCGACCCTGAAGCACATTTTAACACGCCCGGGGTTCAAAAGGTCCCTGACAAACCAATCCCTGGTCCCTGAGGCAAGACGTGCAGACTCACGGTGGGCGGTTTTTCCTTAGCTTTTTGATTCAACACGGCGAGCGGCACGCCAACGCCAATTCCCACGATTCCCAAGGCAAAGGCCACGGTACTCATCACCGACAAGGTTTGCCCTTGCTCGGCCAATCGCGCAACCTCGGCACTGCATCCGCGATGCGTCGGACACATTTTCTCCGTCTCCGAATGGTTTTGCAAAGCCACGCTGCCCGTCACGGCCCCCGCCATGATTCCCGCCAAACCCACGCCGCCTACGACAAACCCAACCACAAACTTGGTTTTGCGCGATCCATCGTCAGACTCGGCCGCTGCCTCCGCGGCGACACCGCCCGGCTCTACGCGTAAGGTTTGTCGTTTACCTTCTTCCATCATCACTTCATAACGACGATTCGGAAGTCCCTTTGCTTCCACGACGACCACGTGTTTCCCCGGATCAACGGGAATGTCGGTGCCAATCATGGTTGGTTCGAGCTCCGTATCGTCGTACGTGACCAGCGTGCCCGCGGGTGCATTCGCGGTCAACACAATGCGCAACCACGGCACACGCGGCTTTAATTCGGCCAGATTTTCCCGAACAATCGCTCGCCGATCATCGCCCGGGGGAAGTTGCGGGAGCACCTCCTCGAGGTGCTGCAAAGCTCGGGCCAGTTGCCCCAATTTTTTCTCGCAAAGCCCCATGTTCAGAAGCGTTCCGCGTCCTGGTTTCAAGGCATGACTTTCTCGTAAATACTCGAGAGCCTTTTGGCAGTCTCCGCGATTTTGCGCCTCCCGACCTCGTCGAAATTGTTCGTCTGCCTGGGCACTCATGTCCGCCTGCGGTCGATTTTGGCCGGCTTGCGCGTGCACCTGCAGCGAAACGCTCAAAGACAAACCAATCAATCCGATTGAAGCAAAATTACGCATTGCACTTCGCGCCTCGAACCCGGGGTCCATTCCAGTCAATCTCGACAGCAAACGGTATGCGGTCCGGTTCCTTCCACGACGCCCGAAGGAGTAGCCTGGGCGCAGCTTCCGTCGCTGGGAGTGCCCAAAATGAACTTGGCCGATGCCCCGGAAACCGCCTCGAAGTAGATCGACGACAGGCATGGTGATGCATCCGTCATGGTACCTCGGGTCAACATACAATCTTTTTTGAAAAACATGCTCACACTTCCGCCCGAACACGTAATGGTGCTCGTATCGCAACCGCAATTCGAGCATTGACGGGCATCGGTTCCCCCCTCGAATGCCGTGAAGGTTTGGGCGCTCCAACCATCGGGGCATTGGGTGATTCCGACTTGTTCGATGCACGCGCGACCCTGACCAAATGTGCCAGGTTTTTTGACGCCGCATACATCTCCGCTGGCGCAACCGGCCCCCGCGTCGATTGGGGCCGCACACAAGCGCACTTCGCCGCCGAATTTTGGCGGCCCCGTGACCGTGCTCGCCGTACCGACACAGGTCCCCAAATTCGTGGGTGTGGACGGCCCGGTGAGTTTGCATGAGCCATACGTGTTACCTTGCGGAGTCGGCAATACGTAACAGGCCGGCGTCCCATTGGATGCATAAGGCTGCGTGCCGTTCATCGTGCATTCGGTGGTCGAATATGCACAGGTAAATGGAGGCGCCGAACAGGTTGCTCCCGTGAAACTGCATGAGCATTGACTGCAGTTCATGGTCGTCGCGGGTTCGGTATACCATACGATTGCGTTTTGCCCGTCAGGACAAACGGTCAACGACTTGTCCTGGTATTCCTTTTCGAGCAACCAATACGGGGTCCACCCAACCGGCACGGCAACTCTGCATTCATACCCGGAAATACAATCGCTATCTGTGCAATCGATTCGACCATCTTCGTCATCATCGAGGCCGTTCGTGCAATCTTCACTTTGGATGCCGTTACCGCCCGCCCCACCCGCGCCAGGCGCCGTTTGATAGTCCCAATCGAGGGCAATACACGCTTGCCCAAAAAGCGTTATGACGACCAGACCCGATCCACCGTACCAAAGGCGATGCTGCATTGTACGTATCTCCCCGCGCCTCGGGACATTTCGAACGGTCCCAACGTTAATCTTGCTCAACCATGAGCGAACGTACGAGGGGTGCGTTGGAAAATCAACTCTTGAAATCTGCGCTCGATGCATCGCCTTCCTGCAGCGCCATTTGCGAAGCCGCGGGTTCACTGAACGGTCCAAGTTTACGTAGAGAAAGGTGAGGGAGCGAGCTTTGGAGGTCCGAACTACCATCCCGACGGGCCTGAATCGTGTTTCGGCGGTCCGAGGAGCGAACCTGACGCGGCAAGGCAACGTTTTGGTAGTCTGAAGAGCGATCCCGAGGTTGGTCTTGGCATTGCATTGCGGTGAAAAGGATGCAAGACGGAACCGGGGCGAGGGAATGCCGCTCGAGTGTTGGCGATGAAGGATCTCGCGAGCACCCTATCCCAAAATGCGTGGCGAGCGCGCAAGGAATTCGCTCGGCAACGTGCGGTCGTGATCCGCGCCAACCGATGAGTCACGCTTGCCAGGGCAGCCGTTTCCCGAAAAAGTCTTCGTTCAGCAACGGGCAATGGTTGAGCAAGCATTGGGGCACACGATAAAACTCGCCTTCTCTCCCGGCCTGCGTTACTCTCCGCGAACCATGGCTCTTGGTGCAACGATGTATCGCTTTACGGTCAACGTTTCCGACGTTGATCGCGGAATCTACGAAACGCTCGATTTGCGCCTTGCGCGTCATCCATCGGAAAGTATGCGGTATCTCGTCACGAGGACGCTGGCATATTGTTTGAGTTACGAAGAAGGCATTGCTTTCAGCAAAGGCGGACTCAGCGCAGCGGAAGATGCTCCCATTACGATTCACGATCCAACAGGATTGCTCCGCGCATGGATCGATATCGGTTCCCCCTCGGCGGAACGACTCCACAAAGCTTCCAAAGCGGCCGATCGCGTCGCTCTTTTTACTGCGGCACCCCTAGCAAACCTGCGTCGCGAAGCCGCAACGCGGCCGATTTACAAAGTCGAAGCGATTGAAGTTTGGCATCTGGAACCTGCATTTCTCGACGCTCTGGAACCCAAAATCGATCGCAACATCGCGCTCGAGCTGCTGCGGAATGATGGGACGATTTACGTCACGATTGATGGATCTGTCGTGGAAGGCACCATTACGCGCCAGTCATTGATCGATGCTTGATGCAATCCATTCTGGGGCAAACAAAAACGGTGTAGAAATGACGAGACTCGACACATTACACGTCACCGAGATCAAATAACCCGACGCGACGTACTCTTACCGCTGCACCTCGAATACTCGCACCGTCGTATCCAGACCTCCCGTAGCGATTCGCTTCCCATCCCGCGAAAAATCAAAACACAATGGCTCGTGCGCACCCGATACTGTCCGGGCAATACGCTCGCCCGTCTTCGAGTCCCAAATCTGCACCTCGCCCTCCGCAAGCGTCGCAAACGAATCTCCGCGCGGCGAAAATACCGCCGGTGGCTCGGCATTGATCTCTCGTAGTGCATTTCCGGTTGCGACGTCCCACAATTGCAAATGCAATGGCGAAGACCGCTTGGATACCGTCCCCATACCCGTGATCATGACTCGATCGTCCGGGGAATACGCGACAAACAGGGTACCATTCAATGTTTTCTCCAGGGCGCCACTTTGGACATTCCAAACTTGCACGGGTTGATCCCATCGAGCAACCGCCATTCTCGTCCCGTCCGATGTAAACGACACGGAGCTTGGCGTCATGAGGTTTTGGCGCATCCCGTCGCCCTTTTGCTCCGCGCCAAACGTCTTTTGTTCCGCTCCTGTATGCGCATCGAGCAGCCGCACGATCCGCGTCTCGTCACTCGCCACGAGCCATCGGCCGTCTGGAGAATACCGAAGTGCCTCCATTCGGCCCCGTTCGAATTGGTTTGTCTCGGTCCACGACGTCGTATCCCAAAAGCGGGCGCTTCCGTGGGCCATCGTGAGCAATCGCCGACCATCAGGCGAAAACACCAACGTATCAAGGCCAAACTTCATGCGCGGAAGGCGAGCTTTTTCCACACCCGTGCTCGCGTCCCGCACGAGGACGACGCCGTCGGCATCTCCTGCAGCAATCAGCGTTCCGTCAGGCGAATAGGCTATTTTGACAATCGCCGCCGTCTGCCCCGACGTCTTGAACAAGGTCATTCCACTCTCCATGTCCCATACCTCGTGCATACGCGCGCGCCCAGCCGTAGCGATACGTTTGCCATCTGGCGAAATGGCCAGAGACCAAATGGGCGTCTCTTGGCGCGTACGAGTCACTAGTTTGGTTTTTCCTGTATTCACATCCCAAACCACGAGATGTCCTCCATTGCTCCCCGCAAAGGCCCATCGCATGTCCAAGCTCATACCCAAAGCGCCAATCTGCTCGGATTGTCCTTCCAGCACGCGCAATTTTGCCCCTGTCATCGGATCGCGCAGCACAACGCCATATTTTCCGTCCTTGGACAGCTCGCCAGTCACGAGGATTTTACCATCCGGCGAATAGGCGACGGAATGAACCCGGTGCGCATTGCTGTCAATATCCTTGGGACGTTTGTCCGAGCTTGTGGGAATCATCCAAAAATGACCCTCGTCCGCAGTGATGACAATCTGTTTGCCGTCCGGCGACAATGCTATCTGCGTCGAAAGTTTTTGGCCTTGGTGAACGAGTCGGGACGAGGGTTTGGCTTGGCGCAAATCCCATGCATTCACGCGGCCTTCAGAATCGAGCGTGATGAGCGTTTGCCCATCGGCAGCGTACGCGAAATCGTAAATCGACGTCCCGTCGTGCACGAGCTCGTGCAATAATTTGGGGTTTTCGAGGTCCCATAGGTAAATCGATGTCGACATGTCGGACGCCGCGAGAACACGATTATCGGGTGAAAACGCGACGTTTATGATTTCATGGGCGGCTTTCGCGAACGTATGGAGCCGAGCACCAGTGGCCGCATCCCAAATCAGCACGTCGTGGCCATCGCTTCCTCCACCACCCGATGCAATGAGTTTCCCATTCGGGGAAAATGCGACTGTTTTCAGCTCATCGTCGGCAACGAGAGGATTGCCGCCAAAGCTTGCGAGCTGGGGCAATACGTCACGTTGTGGGCTCGCGGGAGTTGAAGGCGCTGCAAGTGCGGTCGATGGCGCCGCGGTGGACGATGGTGGAGTGTGGTCCACCGGCTTTGTCGCACAGGACGTGACGCAAACGAGCAGGGAAAGGAGCGGTGCGGAATTCACGGTGGGTATCTTATCTAAACACATTTCGCGGAAGCATGCAGTCATATCGACGAGTGCTGCACGATTTTTGTGCCGAATTTCTGCGCGGACCTCGGACCTTTTATATACATCGCTTGCTCCAGGTTCGTTCTTGCATTCAAAGATCCGTGTGGAATACTCGCACCATGAAAAACGCCCTCCTCTGGCTCCTCCCGTTGACGGTTCTCGCTTGTAGCTCCGAAAAAGCCGCTCCCGCACCGGATGCCAATGCTCCTGCGACCCCGTCGGCGGTTCAAGCTTCTGCCGCAACCCCGCCAGCTGCACAACTCAACAAACCCGCGCCCGACTTCACCTTGAACGATTACGCGGGCAAGGCTCATCATTTAGCAGATTATCGCGGCAAAGTCGTCGTCCTGGAATGGTTCAATCCCGAATGCCCATTCGTTAAACGATCCCATACGAAAGGCTCGCTCAAAGGTTTGTCAAAGCGCCTCATGGAAAAAGGCGTCGTTTGGATCGGCGTCAATTCCGGCGCACCAGGGAAACAAGGTCATGGCGCGGAAAAAATCGCCGCTGGGCGAAAAGAGTTTGGCCTGGAAAACATTATCGTCGCCGATGAAAATGGCGCCGTGGGCAAGTTGTACGGCGCGACGAATACCCCGCACATGTTCGTCATCGATACTCAAGGCGTGCTTGCATATCGCGGAGCCATTGATAACTCTCCCGATGCCGAAGGCGAATCGCCCACGGATGGAAAACTCCGCAATCACGTGGAAGCCGCCGTCGAAGATCTTTTGGCCGGTCGCCCCGTGCAGGTCAACGACACGAAGGCTTATGGCTGCAGCGTGAAATACGGTTCGTGACGCACGCGCGATCGCGCCCATAGGCGATTCGCGCGCGCACCAGGCACGTTCAGACAGTGCTGAAAGCTAATCTCGCCAGCTGGAAAGGTCTCCGGTCGATCTCGACGCCACGCGCCACCAAGTGCTCTGCAATGGCGCGAGCGCGCATCGATTTGCGCAGCAGCCTGATAAACACGCTCTTAGACAAACGGTCACGAACTTGCGGGGCGCTGCACTTAGCCGCAATGCGCTCCACTGCGCGACCTCGTGACTGACCCTATCGTGATGGCTGAACATACGCAAAACAGAATTGGGCCCGTACAAAACACGCGCTTCGACAAACATGATCGCACAACGAACGAATTCGAGTATGCGGACAACGGGGACGGGCAGGTGCGTTGCGTCTCCAAGGTGCCAGTCACTTTTTCGTCCAAATCTCGCTTCCAAGGACACTACCATGCATGGTAGTGTCCACGGCGTCTCCGTGTGCTGGCTAGATTCCCTTTAATTGGCTTCGAAAAACGAAAATTTGTTAAGAAAACCCATGTTCGACCACGTCAAATTCGGAGTCACCGATTTCGCCGCGAGCAAAGCCTTTTTCCTCGCCGCCCTCCAGCCCCTCGGCGTCGTTGTCGTCGGCGAAGGCCCTCCCACGTACGGCGTCGAGCTTTGCCCACCGGGCGGCAAAACGTCCTTGTGCCTCTTCCAAACCGACGAAAAGCCAGCCCACCTGCACCTCGCTTTCGTCGCCGACAAGCGCTACCAAGTCGATGCGTTCCATCGCGCAGCCCTTCGAGCCGGCGCCAAAGACAATGGCCCGCCAGGCCTACGTCCCCATTACCACGCCAATTATTATGCAGCTTTCGTCATTGGCCCGGACGGCCATAACCTCGAAGTGGTTTGCCACGAACCCGAATAAACCCTTCGACCGCATCTGCGCCTGTCGCGACGCCCATTCACCACGATGTCGTTCAGCTTCGGATACCCATCGTCAACGCATCCGTCAAGAATCCAAACGTCTCCGCAAGAGCCGCGATCTCGGCAGAATGCCCCGCTTCCGAAAGAATCGGGTTGTGGGGTTGTCGCCTAAATGCTACGCCAGGTTTGTCCGCATAGGCGCCCTTGCCCCAAGTCCCCCAGGAGACACGTTGTGACCCGACATAAGATCTTCGGAATGAGCTTTGCGAGCATCTACCCGCTGTATGTGAAGAAGGTGGAGAAGAAGAACCGCACCAAAGAAGAAGTCGATCAGGTGATTTGTTGGCTGACCGGTTATGATGCCGCGGGCCTCGAAAAAGTCATCACGACCAAGGTCGACATGGAGAACTTCTTTGCGCAAGCTCCCGCAATGAACCCCAATGCGCACCTCATCAAGGGCCTCATTTGCGGTTATCGCGTGGAAGAAATCGAAGATCCCCTCATGCAAAAGATTCGCTATATGGATAAGCTCGTCGACGAATTGGCCAAAGGCAAGAAGATGACCTCGATTCTGCGAGCTTGACGGGGGATTCAGGGGTTTTCGTCGCGGCTCGAGACGTCGAGCATATCAGTCGATTTTCAGGGTGGGGCCGGAACTGCCATCGGACCCAATGCCGCCATTGGCATTTGCGGGCCCAGTACCCCGTTGTCCGCCTGTTCCTCCAGCGCCATGAATGCATGTATTCATGGCAAAGACGACTTGCGCAGCTGCCGAATAACCCACACACGTCGCGGGACCGCCGCCGCCTCCGCCTCCAGGTCCACCCGCACCTCCTTTGCCGCCAGCGCCGCCCGGACCTCCGGGCGCGGAATCATCGGCCCGAACGCCGCCGGTGCCGCCACTGCCTCCAGTTTGCCCATCGCTGCTGTTGCCACCTTTGCCGCCATTACCGCCTTTGCCCGTCTGGAGGTTCTTGTTGAGTTCGACGATGACTTTTCCACCGGCGGCAAACACGGCAAAACTCCCGCCACCGCCTCCTCCGCCTCGGCCGAGGTTCCCCGGCAAACCGCCACAACCTCCTGAGCCACCGCCGCCTCCTCCGTCGGCTTGGCAAGGTAGACTGCCGGACCCACCCCCGCCGCCCCCGCCGCCTCCGCCGCCTTTTCCGACGGTACCGACTGTGCCGTCGGTCCCGTTGGCGGGCGTATACTTGCCCGAGACAATCGGGCCGAGGATGGTGCCACCCACGCCTGGTGTACCGGCAACGCCGCTCGCGCCATCCGCGCCAGGTTTGCCAGTCTCGGCGGGATCCAGCGTCCCGAAGCAGCTATTTGCTATGCCTCCGGCCCCGCCGAGTGCCCCGCCATTACCATTGCTTCCTGGTTGCCCAGCGTTCGCGTTGTTGCCGCCATTTCCGCCCTTGCCTCCAGCCTCGGCGCAGGTCGGTGCCGCTCCGCCGACGGGACTCGCGGTGCAATTCGAACAACCAGCGCCGCCAGCATTCCCACTCGTCGCTGCGGTAGGGGTAATCGTTGCGCCATTGGATCCGGCAGCGCCATCCTTGCCAGCTGCAACGGTGATATCGTTGAAGCGCACGAACAGATCGCCAGTGCCGCCTCCGAGCAATACGCCATACGTCGAAGCTCCAGCTCCGATGGGCGCGCTCACCTGAATGGTCAGTCCTTCCAAGTGCGTCTCGGCATTGATTTGCGGGGCCTCGACACCGATTCCCTGGGCGATGATCGTCGTTTTGGTGCTGCTTTTTCGCCGGAACTTGAAATTGGGATCTTGGTGGTCGAAGCCGCCATAAACGTTGATCCCCGACTCGAGGGTAATGGGGCCATTGTACACTTCGGCGGAGAGACAAACCGCGGGAATGCCACCGGTCTTGGCGGCTTGGATTGCGGCGGCAATGGTCTGCATCGGGGCTGTGCGACTGCCCGTATTGCCGTCGCTGCCGTCGCTGACCGACACATAAATGCATTCGTCGACCATCCCGTCGCTGCCGTCGCAATTGGCGTCGGTGAAATTTTCGTCAATCGGATCGGAGGCGGACGTCATGGTGCACGGGGCCCCGCCCCCGGCCCCGCCCATTCCGCTCGAGTTACTGGACGTGTCCATGCCTCCAACTCCGCCGGAGCCGGTCATTCCCCCAACACCGCTGCCGCCTTCCGCGCCACCGCTGCTGTTCGAACCGCTATTCGTCGAGCCGAACGTGCCGGCACTGGTTCGATCGTCGCTGCAGCCGGCGAATGTCGACAGGCAGACGGCCGCGGTCAAACCAAACGATGAAGCAAGCACTTTTTGATTCATCGCTCGAGGATGCCCGAATTTGGCGGGGAGGGAAAGTGGGAAGTGTTCGGTGCTGGTTGGTCCGCTTCATGGGGTTTGTCCGCTACGCATCGATTTCTGCCATTCTCTGCGTATCACGCGCGCTCATCCAGGCCTCGCTTGGCAAAGCGAACGAGTGAATTCGAATATACCGACCCAGGGTCGACTGCCGAGCCATGCTGAAATTGAGTTCGCCAGTCGAAGGTCCTCTGCTATAGACACTTGCGATGACCGAGCCGACCAAAGAAGAACTGCTAGAGACCAAGGCGGGTACCTTCGATACCAACCAGCTTGCCTTTACGGGGTTGCGGGGCGACGCCAGCAAGCACCTCGATCGGGCTCGCCTCGAGGCCGCCATTGCTGCATTACCACCTGCGCCGCTGGACGAAGGCCTGGTCGAGCTTTTGGTCGCGCGGGGTCCAGAGGGCGAGCGTATATTGCCACGCGAGGTGATGCTGACGGTCGAGGGCGGTATGCCTGGTGATCGGTGGGCAGATGCATCCAGTGACGACCCTGATTCTCAGCTGGCCACGGCGCGTGCCGACGTCGCGCGGGTGATTGCCAATGGGCAGCCGCTGGAGCTGCATGGGGACAACCTTTACTTGCACCTCGACATCTCGCCCGACAACTTGCCGCCGGGCACGACTGTACGTCTGGGCCAGGCGCTTTTGCGCGTAACGCCACGAGCGCATAATGGGTGCAAGAAATGGGTACAGCGTTTTGGTCTGGACGCGATGCAGCTCAACGTGGCGCAATCGCATCGCGCAATGCGGGTGCGGGGCATTTATTTGCAGGTCATCGAGAACGGCTTGGTGGCTGTGGGCGATCGGGCTGTGGTCGTCGAGCGTGCGCGAGCTCCAGCCGAGGTGCCGGAGCAGGCTAGCGGATGAGGTTCAACGTGGGCGCGGCGTTCGCAGCAGGTTTCGTCCATGTTCGCGTCGCACGAATCACCACGATTTCGTTGTTTTGATCCGATTGCGAACGTCCTCGAGCCTTTGCATATCGAGCGTATCCAATTGGCTCAATCGTTCGGTGGTCAGGGGAATGTCGAGCAATTCGCAGATGTCACGAATGGCTTGGAGCAAGCCTTTGCGGAGACCTTCATCGAGACCTTCTTTGCGTCCTTCTTTGTGCCCTCGCTTGTGCCCTTGTTTTTCGGCGAGCGACAACAAGCCTCGTTCATTTTGAATCGCCATGCCTGCTCGAATGTAGGCATCCCATTCGTCGACCGTGAATGCAGCCGTGCGTGCAGCGTCCAGCGCTTCGACGATGGGCGGGTATTGTAAGGCTTCGGGGACCATTTCCAAGTTTTTTGCTTCGCGGAAAAAATAGGCCCACTTCTCGATGCTCGTTTTGGGCGGACCTTGCACGTCGTATTTCGGAAGTTCCAGAAAAACGAATTGCAATGCCAAAAGGCCCACCGTACTGCTCGATTGCTCCTGCAACTTCCATCGGCTGACCATCGGCACCTGGTACGCATCACGCTGCGGCCACATCTCGAAATCGCAGATCGTGATGCCGACGATGTCGTTCAGTTTGGGATACCCGTCCCCGTCATCGAGCTGATTGGTGTAGGCCTTGGCCACGTTGTACACGACGCGCTTGTCAAATGCTTCGACATTCAGGACTTGCATTTCCACGACGTAATGAATGCCGCGCGCATCTTTGCATTTTACGTCCACGATCGATAGCTTGAGCTCTTCCACCTTCGGGCGCTGGGTAGGATCGAGGAACGTGACGTCCACGACACGATGTTCTTCGTCGAGCGCCAAGATGTCGTTGAGGAACCCGATGAGGGCCGGCTTGTGCTTTTCCGAGCCAAAAATGCGATGAAACGTGAAGTCCGTTTTCGGATCGGCAAACAAGGACCGGCGACGCATGCTCCGACCCTAGCGCAAATGTACCGATTGGCCAAGAGAATCTTGCGTGTACTTTGACGACGGGACAAACCGAACGAACTCAGGAGCATGTGTACCTCGAATGCTCCTCGGCCGTAGGTATGCCGCTCGAGTGGCGCGAACCTCGAGTCAATTGGTCGCGGGTGCTCCGAGCGCTTTGGCGCGAAGCTTGAAACGTTGCGGCAACAAGGCATTTCGGGCGAAAGCTTTGTCGAACCATTGAATTGCTGATTGCTTGTCTTCGGCTTGCGCAGCGTCTTTTTTCGTTTGCGCTCGAAGGGCGAGCAAGGTGCCTTTGGCGGCCATGGCCACGGCCCATTTCGGATTGTATTCGAGTGCTTTGTCGGCTGCGGCCAAACCTGCGTCGAGCAGTTTGTCGCGTTCCTCGGTTTTACGTGTCGTGTGCTCGGCGCGCAAGGCCAACACTTCGGCCAATGTGGCGTAAAGCGCGGCATGGCGCGGATTGACCTTCAAACCTTCACGCGCGACACGTTCGGCTTCGTCAAACGAGGGCGCCGGATCTTCTCCCCGCATTTTTGTCGCCAAACCCATTTCCAGCATCAAGGTACCGAGCTCCAAATGAATGGCCGGCTCTTGGCCATTGAGTTCGATGGCGTGGCGGAGCAGGTCCCGAGCTTCGGCAAAGGTTTTGCTTGGGTCGGCGTTTTGGCGCATTTGATAAAGCGCCCGGACGTGTTTTGCTGCGCCCATACCGAATTGCGTATCGGAGTCTTCTTTGACGATATCGAGCGAAGATTGAAAATGTTGTTCGGTGCGATTAGTTGCGGGCTCGGGATTGGCGCCGGAGGCTTCGTCGTATTGTGCCGTCACGAGCTCGGCCCAGCCGCAGTTGTTCATCATGGGATGCCATTTGGGGTCGATTTTACGTCCCCGCATGCACGTGTCCATGGCCTGTGTCACCGTGGATTTGGGATCTCGCCCCATGGATAATTCATAATTGGCGCGAATGACCAAGACCCAAGTGAGATTTAGATATCCAATGCGATCATTGCTGTTTTCCTTGATCGCCCGTTCGAATCGCTGAATCGATGGTGCGACTGACGGCAATGATTCGATGCCCATGCTATTTTCATATTCGACGTTGAACATCAATGCTCTACCCGCATCGTTCCACGCCCAGGCGAACGAGGGCTCAATGCGCACAGCCTCGTCGAAATGCCGAAGTGCTTCGGCGATGCGCGGACGAGGATCCGAGCCGAGCTTGCGTTCATGATTCGCAATCGACACGAGCGCGTTGCCAATCATATCGTCAGAAATCACGTCGTTGGGGGCCAATTTTTTCGCGTCGAGAGCCATCGCTGCCGAACGTTGGAACACCGGCCGAGGGTCTTCGCCTGTGTAGGATTGCAAATCTCCAACCCAGAAATAGGCTCGACTCTTCTTGTTCAAGGGTCCGGGGCTGCGGGGATTTGCCACGAGCGCGGCATCACAACTCGACAATGCCGCGTCAAACGCACCTTGATATGGTTTTCCTTCCCACCTATCGAGCGCCAAACGTTGAAGCCATGTTCCGCACGCGGCCTCGTGCAATTCACCATCGCTTCGAGCCATTGTCGCGCCTTTTTCATACGCCTCGCTTGCTCGGCCAAACAAGGTGCGCGCGTCCTCCTTGCGCCCCTGATCAACTGCTGCCATTCCCGCGTCGAAAAGAGCATCGCCTTCCAGCTTTTTTGCTTCGTAGAGCCATGGTGATTCTTTGGCCGCCTGTACACCTTTCGCCGCCGCATCATCGTAACGTTGTTCGTACAGCGCCACGAGCCCGTCGATGTACGCCTTTGATTCCACCGCGGTTTCGCCGCTTTCTCGCAAATGTTGGAGGGCAGGGTCGCGATACGTCGATTCTGCTTTTTTCTTGGCTTCTCCACGAGCCATTTCATCTTCGACCCGTCGAGCAGCATCCAATTCTTCGCGATACCGACCACCCAGCGCAAGCCCAAGCGCGTAATGAACTTCGGGTCGCGTATATCCAGAGGCAAGGGCACTTTCGAGGTGTGTGCGGGCGGGTTCATATTCGTGCAAAGCCACGTGGGCGCGCCCCAGCGCATAATGCCCCGGGCCTTCGCCAGCTCGTCCCGCTTCCGTCATTCGCTGCTGAATCGCGTCCATCCGAGTGCGCACGACTCGTTGTTCGCGATCGATGTCGTGGGTCGGAAATCCATAAGCGCTGCGCAAAAACAGCTCGACATATTTGACGTCTTCGCCCAATTCGCGCGCGAGTTCGGCCTGTTTCGCCGCATGACGCGCCGCTTGAATCCACATTCCGCCGAGCACAATTGCCACACACAAGCCAATGCTCGCCACAACCACGACCGCCTTGTGGCGCTTGGCTCGTTGCCACAACACGTACGCCAAAGGTGGCCGTTTGGCCTGCACCTGCGCGCCATCGAGGTACCGCTGCAAATCCTCGCCGAGCGCCCGCGCCGATTCGTATCGGCGTGCGGGATCGCGCTGCAAGCACGTCATTACGATCGTTTCGAGATGCGGGGGCACGCCTTTGCGCAGGCTTCCGAGCGCGGGCGGCTCTTCGACCATTACCTTTGTGAGCAGCGTCAACGCATTCGAACCGACAAACGGCGTACGTCCGGCAATGAGTTCATAAAGTGTAGCGCCGAGGCTGTACACGTCCGTACGTCGGTCGACGAGCGCCGAATTCCCTTCGGCTTGTTCGGGGGACATATACGCGGGCGTGCCCGTGATGCCATTTTGCACCGATTCACTCGTGCTCGACACTTCCCGCGCCAAGCCGAAATCCACGACATAGGGCTTGAACGAGCCATCGTCGGCCGTTGCGACCATGATGTTGCCCGGTTTGACGTCACGGTGAATGAGCCCAACGCGATGCGCTTCATGAAGCGCCGCAGCGACTTCACGAATGACCTTGACTTTTTGTTCGAGCGTCATTCGATGCTGCGCCCGATCCAGCGGTTCGCCCTGGATGAGCTCCATCGCGATGTACGGCTCGCCGTCGGCCTCGCTGACTTCGTATACGCGACAAACGTTGTCGTGTTGAATGCGCGCTTGGGCCCGCGCCTCGCGCATGAAGCGTCGCGTATCCGCCGGGTCATCGCTTTTCAGGAGTTTCAAGGCGACCAAACGACCCAATCTCGTGTCCAGGGCGCGGAATACCGTGCCCATCGAACCTTCGCCAATGCGTCGAATGTCTTCATACCGCGCGACGAATGCTGCCGGAAGAGCGCGGCCGATGTCGTCCGCAACCGTTTCTTGGGGCAGCGTCATGCTCCCCGCCTCGTAGGTATCTAGCGAGGTAGGTTTGTCGTCAAGGAGTCGCGTATCCATTTGACAAACTTCCCTGATCATCCCGCGAATTCGCGAAAGTCGACACCCAAATCAAGAGATTTATTGGCACGTTGTCGCTCGGCCTTGGCAGAGGAACGTTCATTGAGGGAGGATAGAGCAAACCAGAGCGACGTGGCGTTCGAAACACGCGTTACCGATGAGACTTCCCAACCATGGCATACCCAGACGTCTTCGACTCCTGGGCGGGCCTACTGCGTCCAAACGTTCATCACGTGCGGCCATACCTTGGCTCCCACTGTACAGGATGACCAACCTGAACCGGAATAACCGCTAATCGTCGTACAATTCCCCGCACACGGACCAGGCGTTTCGGCATCCGGAGCATACGGATTGGCATATTGCGGGCTTACCAGCCCCGAGCCGATACGGCCGTTGATCGAATTCGTCCGTGCGTTCGGACCTTCGCAAAAAAAGAATTGCGGCGAGCTTCCGAAGATATTTCCAAAAAACGCTCCTTCCTTCCGGAGGTAAGACCCGCTCAGCTCAGGTCCGATGGCCGGGAAATCGCCGCCGTCGGCCACCAAAAAAATGGGCACGGGTTGGCCCGTTTTATTCATATGCGCACCCATGCAAGCCGTGAGCTTTTCTTGGCAATCTACATTGCATTCTCCTGTCGCCCACTCTGGAGCCAAGCCGATTTTCCCCTCATAGGTGACTCCTCCTTTGACGATGTCAACGTTCGTGGGAAGGGCACACTTGACGAGATATTTCAGCGTCTTTTGCCCGTCGGCCGACGCCAAAAGGTCGGAATTATTGGGCAGATTCAAGGGATCGACCAGCCCCCTTGCAACGCTCAGACCGTTGGTCCCATTGTATCCATTGGTCCCGTTGTATCCATTGGTCCC
>DAOMZH010000056.1:22116-24465 GCA_035437985.1 Polyangium sp. (in: bacteria)
TTGTATCCATTGGTCCCGTTGTATCCATTGGTCCCATTGTACCCATTGGTCCCATTGTACCCATTCATCTCCGGCAGACCATTGATCTCATCAAGCCCGTTGTCGTCCTCGAGTGCTTGCTCAACCTCGGAAACCTGTCCTTCGCCGTATTCCTCACCATCGACGCCCCCACAGCCCACCAACGTCATCAGGACCACCGCGCTAAGCCCAAGGTATCCGTGTTTCATAGCTGTCTCTCCACTCCCGCTTCGTCAAGGATCCGCTCAGTGTCGCGAATTTTCCAATTCACTAATCATGATCCGTGCCAGTTCGAAAAAAGCGAGATGAGTTTCATAGAATTCACACAGCAAAGCAACAAGCCAATTGATATCGCGACCTTCCGCTCCTGCGCCCGGTGTGACCTAGCTACTGGCAATGGGCCGAGCAGTGTCCCGACGGGACACTCAGTGTCCCTGTAAGACGCAACTGTCCAAGGTGCGGGCGCACGCACACGCACTTCGACGCAAGTGATGCGATACTGCGGTTCGGGGCTGTAAATACGCAGAATATCGTCAAAACTGAGACGTAAATCACGGGCCTGCGGAAATGAGACGAGTTGAGCGGGGGTATTGCTTGCTTCCTGGCACGGTCTGTGTTGCAAAGAAAGGTTGGTTCATCATCCGTCTGATCTATCGAGAAGCAGGTATGTCCAACGATAGTTCCTCGCACCGACTGTCTCCGCTCGTCATTGGTCTTCGCGACGCAAAAAGCTTCGAAGACGCCGCCAAGGCTCTGCTCGAAACGATGCGCGAACGTGCCTCCCGTGCGCTCAGTGCCAATACAGCCATCAGAAATGCCCGGCTTATGCGCGCGGTCGTTCATTTGCGGCCTCCCGAGGGGTACCAGCGCATTTTTGGTATCGAAGGCGCAACAGGTGCGGAGATCGAAGGCACCGGGTACGTATCATCGTCGACCTTGTGGCATTGGATTGTCGAGCATCGAGCTCCGGTCTCGGTCGATGTCGTCGTGGGTTTGACCCATGTGCATCAATCTGAAGGCCAGGGTGGTGAGAATCCCTCATTGCTGGCCGACGTCGCTTTGGGACCAGGCTCGAGAACGCGCGAGTTATTGCTCGAGCGTGAAGCTTCTCATGTGCATGTGGTGCCGCTTCGAGCGCCCGGCGGTCACGTTTTCGGATTGGTAACGCTC
Organism: Polyangium sp. (in: bacteria); assembly: GCA_035437985.1. GTDB lineage: Bacteria > Myxococcota_A > Polyangia > Polyangiales > Polyangiaceae > Polyangium. The sequence continues at coordinate 23,305 of DAOMZH010000056.1, forward strand.
GAAGCTCGGTGCCGAGGGGCGACGGGGATACCAACCATTTGGGAGTCGTGTCGTGAGGCGCTCGAATTGTTTGCGAACGTGGCCGCGCCTTATATCGGCACATTACCCCCGCGAGCCATTACAAGTCCGGCAACGGATGCATTGTTGCCGGTCGTCGGACGGATGACCGCGGGCCTTATCGAAGTAATGCGTGTATTTGCAGCCCAAGAAGAAACGGTGCTCATCAGCGGCCCCACGGGCGTCGGTAAATCCAGGCTGGCTCGGTGGTGCCACGAGCAATCGCCGCGTAAAGGACGACGATTCGAAACGCTCGATTTGTCAACGGTCCCCGAAAACTTGCAAATGGCGGAGCTTTTCGGTTGGAAACGAGGGGCTTTCACGGGAGCGGTGAAAGATTCAATGGGCGCCATGGGCCGTGCGGCCGACGGGACGCTTTTCATTGATGAAATTCAAAACCTATCCCCCAAAGCGCAAGTGGGTCTTTTGCGGGTGCTCGAAGAACGGCGATATCGTGCCATTGGTGATGAAACAGGTGAACGGCGTGCGGACGTGCGTTTCATCATTGGCACGAACGAGGACCTGCGTGCGGCGGTGGCTTCCGGAAAACTGCGCGAGGACTTGTATTATCGCATCAACGTGCTTCCTGTGCGTCTGCCGCCCTTGAGCGAGCGCGAAGATGAAATTCCCTTGTGGGCCGAATACATGCTTGCGAGGCGCCATGCGGAGTCGAACGTCCAAAGCAGCGTGCGGCTCGATCCCGAAGCGGCAACCCTCTTGGCGAAACTCCCTTGGCCTGGAAACCTGCGGCAACTCGATAACATCATTCGTCGAGCCTACGTCATGGCCCTTGCGGAGCTGCGCGGAACGAACGACGTGCTGCTCTTGACGCGCGCTCATTTCGATCGCGCATTGGCCTATGATCGGGATCCGACGCGCTTGCCGCTTCTGACGCAACTATGGCAGGTGGCCAAACGGTTTGTCGAAGAAGCGGAGCGGCGCGAAGAAAATCACGGGCCCAAATTGACGCTCGACATGATTGAATCCATTCAGGGAATGGCGCTGGCCGCTGCTGTCGCGCGGGTTGGTGGTCGCGACGAGGCATTTCGCCTGCTCGGACAAGAGCAATTGCGTCTCGGTCAAGCCTCTCGAAACCGAACTGGG
>DAOMZH010000057.1:0-24388 GCA_035437985.1 Polyangium sp. (in: bacteria)
GATATCCTTGGGGCTGGTCAGGTGCGACTCACCATCGATCCAGGGACGCTTGTGGACGCAGGGGGCAAGCCGGTAGCAGGGCAGGCACAAATGACCGTGCTTGCGATGGACCCCAAGGCCGCGCACCAGAACATGGTGACGGCGCCCGTGGAGGGTGGAGACGAGCAAACGCCCTTCGAGACTGCTCTTATGACAGACATCGGCCTATCGCAAAATACCTGCATCACTCGAGGTCGAGGTCTTCGGACCTCCGTGGCGCATGTTCTCGACGGTTACCCACGCGCCGGCCGAGATCACCAGCGCCGCAAACAAGATGGCGGTCCATTTGTGCATGTGCCGAGCGCGTTAGCACATTTCTGCGGATGAGCGAAAGCGACGCGCATTTCCTTCACCACCAACATCTCCGTGCGCGTCGTAAAAGAGCAATGCGCCCAAAACCCTGATAGAAGATGAGGTTCAGTGTCAGACGATGGGTGCGTCATTCCCGCAAGACCGTGTCGATCCAGTTCCATCGACGCTTTGCCGGTAATGAAGTGCCGTTCTTTTCTCCTTTCAGGGCGCGAGCATGATCAACGTCCAGTGCGATGGATGTAAATCTCCCTACCAGGTCGATGAGCGACGCATTCCGGCAACCGGGCTCAAGATGCGTTGCTCGAAATGTGGCAACTCGATCTTGGTCCAAAAACCGTCGACGGACGTTGCAGGTCAAAATGATCTGGCGATACCTGCAGGCCCACGGTCCAAAGGTGTCGCCCCCGTTTTTCCTCGCGGTCCAGTCCTGCCCAAATCCACTCCGGCGATCCCGAAGGCCGAGCCCTCGAGTGCTGAAAAAGCGGCCCTCGCCTTCGCCCGTGGTGATGGCAGTCGTTTCGATCTTCCCGCCGTGTCCCTCGAAGAAGATCCACTCGGCGATCTCGATCTTCCGTCACCAGCGACGTTGGTTTCAAAAGAAAAACCGGCTGCCCCTGTAGAAAGTCCGCGCCAAGTGTTGGCCCGAGCTTTTGAGGAATCGAGTTTGTCTGAGCAAACTCCGCCTTCGCCCGCCAAACGTCCGTCCGAACGCCCCACTGCTCCACAGCTTCCGGCGGTCGCCGCACCAGCCAAAGCCGACGTGACGCAATTTGCGCCGCGCGATGTCGAACCCGTGCACCGCGGCAAACCTACCGTGCGTCAAATGTCTGCGGTCGTCGTCGAAGAATCTCGGTCGGATTTGCCCGCAGTAGCACCACCTCGTGCCGCGATGGGCTCATCTCCCAACCGCTCCGTTGCGGACTTGCCGTCTGTCGCCAAGAACCCACCCGCAGCTCAGGCCAGCGTCACGGATCTTCCTGCGCCAGCGCGACCTGCACCAAAACGTACGCTCGAGATTGATCTGTCCGACGCGGACTTGCCGTCTGCCGAAGCAAGCAAAGCGTTTGGAGAGATAGACCAGCCGGCGACCGTCCCCGCTCATGCCGGGGCGAAAGGGTTTGGGGTCATCGACTTGCCAGCTCCCGCGCCACCACGTGAGCAGGCGCGATCGTTTGGCGAGATCGATCTGCCCGCTGTTCCTGTAGCCAAGACCAGCGGTCCGGGGACGCGGAAATCTCAACCCAGTCAGGCCGAGCTTCCTTCACTAGCCGATTCGTCCTTTGGCGAAATCGATCTGCCCATACCCGACACGGTCGGAGTTGCAGCGACAGAGGAGGATGATGGCGGGTTTGGCGAATTCGATCTGCCTCCGCCTCAAGCCGACTCGTCTTTTGGGAAACTCGATCTGCCTCTTCCGCCCGGAAAAAGCGGAGAACATCAAGCGGTTGTTCTTTCCAAACCCCCGGCGAAACCTGCGCCCAAAGCGGCCCAAGCGGCCGGACCGTCGGGCGCATTTTCCGCATTCGGCGATCTCGATCTGCCCCTGACGAGTGAATCGTCGATGAATCTCAGCGCGGTGGTCTTGCCCGAACCAATTGCGGGTGGCTCATCGGGCAACAGTCCATCGCTCGATTTCGCCCTGGATGATTTGTCGCTCGACGCGCCGGCATCCAAGCCAAAATCGCCTGGAGACACAAGTGGCGCAGCCGCGCGAGGTATGATGGCTTCGATCCCAGGGGAAGAGTTTTCCCTTGGTGTACAAACGGCTAGCACGCCACCTCCGGCGCCACAACGCGCGTCCGATGTCACGGGCAGCATTGGTGATGAAGTCGAGCTCGGGGCTGGTGACGTCCCTGCTCCGGATGCCGCTGCGAAGAAAGACAAACCCGCCAAAGCACTTCGTGCGGATGCAGCTGCACCGGCACTCAGTCGCAAGGAACGTTTTCGACGTCGTGCACTCACGATGGGTGTCGCTGTGTTGATCGCGGTGGGTGGTGGATCCTTGGCGCTGTTGCCGGACATCGGCCCGTTTGGCGTGTATGCGATCACGGACATCGTCAAAGCCGACGAACAAGCGCAGACCCTCGCGCAACTCGAAAAGAACGTGCAAGCGATGCTCGACGAGGACACGATGGTGTCGTCGGCAAACGCCCTCAATGCAGCGAAAGCCGCGCAGATGAACATGCCGCGGCATCGAGCTACGGCTTCGTACACTGCGTTCGTCGCGTTTTGGAACAGCCTGCGGCACGGGCCTCGCGCCAGTGACGAGACATTCGGCAAACAGATGCTCGAGTTTGTCGGGGAAGCAGCGAGCCGGGAGCGTTCGTTGGCGGTCGCGGCAAAACACAAGGCGAGTGGCAAAATCGATCAGGCCAAACGCGCCGCGAAAGATCTGGCCGGCCCCAATTCCAAAGACATCGATGCTTTGGCGCTCATGGGTGAGATCGAACTTAGCGCTGGAACCAAAGAGGATGCGCTGGCGGTTTGGACTCGAGCCGTTGCCGCTCGTGAAAAGAGCCCGCGGGCCTTGTATGGGCTTGCGCGTGCGCAAGTGGTTATGGGCGATGCGGTAAATGCTGAAAAAAACGCTCGGGCAGCGATTGAAGCATCCCCAAATCATGCGGGGGCCCGCATATTGCTGGCGACGATTCTGTCCAAATCGGCAACGACCGAAGCGGAAGCCATTGAATTGCTCAACAAGATTACGGCCACAGGATCTGTGCGCGCGTCGGCGAGCGAAAGCCAAATCGTGCAAGCCTATATCGAATCTGGGCGGGTGAATCTCTTGCGTTCCCGCGTGACCGCGGCTTCCGAGGCATTTGCGGAAGCCCTCAAGCTCGATCCTCGCAATGTGCAGGCTTTGTTGGGTGATGCCGAACTGTTTTTCCGCTCCGGTCGCAATTCACAAGCATTGCTCCGATTCCAGGAAGCAATCGCGGTCGACGATACCAATGTGCTGGCGAAGGTGGGCGCCATCAAAACGTCGTTGGCCCTGGAAAAACGAAAAGATGCTAAAGATATTGCCAAAAAACTCCGCGAAACCAAGCCTGATGCGGCACTTGGTGCGTATTGGCTCGGGCGAGTCGAAGAAGCGACGGGCAATAAGAAAGACGCAGAAACGCTTTATCTCGAAGCCATCAAGATTGGCCAAACCGAGACGGAAATCGTCGATGCGTACGTTTCGCTGGTGACGTTGTTATCAGCAACGGGTCGCGGCGAGGAAGCCCAGGCCAAATTTGCCGAGGCGAGTACGAAATATCCCAACTTGGCGGCATTGCATCGCGCCAAGGGCGAAGTGCTCGCGGAAGCTGGACGATATGCCGAAGCGCGGGCCGAATTCGAGGCTGCGCTGGCCAAAGAAGACGATTTGGGAACGCGATTCCGGCTTGGAGAGACGCTGCGCAAAATGCGTCTTTTCGACGAAGCAATGGCGACCCTCGACAAACTTCAGGCAGCCGATAAGGACTACCCTGGTTTGGCGCTCGAACGAGGCATTCTTTATGCCGAAATGGGGCAAAGCGAACGCGCGCTCGAAATGTACAATGCGGCCTTGCAAAAAGCCCCGACGGACGTCGACCTCAAATTGCGTGTAGGCGCAACGCAAGTCATTGCGGGACATCCGGATGAGGCCGAAAAGATTTTGCGTGAGGTTTTGAAAGACCGTGCAGCATCGGCCGATGCGAATCATTTCTTGGGTCGAGCGCTTCTGCTCAAAGGAGGCAGCACGGCCGAAGCCATTCGCTTCCTGGATCGAGCGACCGAAATCGATGCCAATCGCGCCGAATATTATCTTTATGTCGGCTGGGCAGCGAACGAGCTCAATCAAGTGCAAAAGGCCGAACAAGCCATTACGCGCGCCCTGGAGCTCGATCACGAGCTTGCAGACGCGTATTGGCAACGAGCTGTTTATCTGCAAAAACAGGCCCGAACGCTCGATGCTTTGGCGGACCTCCAGGTTGCTCTGGAAAAACGTCCTTCGCGATATGAAGCTTATGCCACGATGGCGATGTGTTATCAGGAGCAAGCGCGCTGGCCGGATGCAGAAAAAGCCTGGCTAAAAGCAATCGAAGGCAATGGTTCGGTTGCGGAATGGCGTTATCGGCTCGGCAAGATTCTGGAATCGCACGGCAATCGTGTGGGCGCCGCAGAACAGATTGAAAAAGCCATCGAATTGCTCGAAACCAAACCAGGTACTTCGCAAGGCTGGCAAATCGACGCGTATTATCTTTATGGAGAAACGATGCGCGCATCGGGGCAAAAAGAAAAAGCGCTCAAGGGATATCGCCGATTCCTGCAGCTCGCCCCGCCCAATTATGCCTATCGCGTAGATGCGGAACGAGCCATCAAGACGTTGGACCCTGCATCGGCTCGTCGACCTTGATTCGCACCGCGTTCATTTCTCTCTAGCATTGCACCACGAATCTCTGGTAACGTAGCGACAACTTCACGGCCCATGCCCTCATGCATGGGTACGTGTGATTCGGTGCTGGAGGAAGCATGGTTCGCAATATCTCGGTGTTTTCAGCTATCATGGTTGGTCTCGTGGCGTGTGGCGGGGCCCCCGAGCCTGTCACGGCGAAGACTCCGGCGCCGGTCGTCGCGGTAGCCAATGCCTCGAATGCGTCGGCCGATTCCGCGCCTGCCGCATGCGAGGACCAAGGTGCAGCCATAACAACACCGGTCGTCGTCGCTTCGCCCGCGCCAGTGGTTACGTCGAATGCCGACAAACCCGCGGACCTCGGACCGAGTTGTAATGGTCGTTCCGGTGCGACAAACGATTGTCAAGGTCAATCATGTTGCGAACGCCTTGGAGTTCCCGGAGGTGTCGTTGCGTATCGACGCGATGGCAATGCACCGGCGGAATCGCGCGCGGTCAAACCATTCGTGCTCGATAAATTCGAGGTGACTGTGGGGCGTTTTCGCGCGTGGGTCGACGCGGGGCAGCCGACGCCGAAAGCGGGCGACGTTCTTTATGACGATAATACGGGGCACATCGTGCGCTGGTCGAAAGACGCCAAGGTTCAGGATGTCAAACACCTTGCGGGCTGGCAAAGGTACGACACGTGGACGGCGGGTGTAGAAACGCGGCCGAAAAACTTCGTTTCTTGGTATACGGCGGCCGCATTTTGCGCCTGGGATGGGGGACGTTTGCCCACGGACGTCGAATGGATGTACGTCGCTCGGGGCGGCGAAGAAGACCGCCCGTATCCGTGGGGTGCTGAATCGGCGACGCCGGAACACGCCGTTTTTAATTGCATGGGTGATGGCACTGCGGCCTGTGCACTGCAAGATATTCTCCCCGTTGGATCGAAGCCCAAGGGCATAGGTCGCTGGGGTCATTTCGATCTCGCTGGCAGCATGTTCGAATGGACCTTGCAAGGCGTTGCCGCGACGTCCAATGCCGTTCCGGTCGAAAAAGCTCGAGGCGGAGGTTTTTGTTATATTGGCGGCGTCGATCGTCGCGCCACCACCGAACTTCGTCCCACTGTTTTCCGTCAAGAAAGCCCCGAGACCGTGAGTCACATGACGGGCTTCCGTTGCGCCTACGATTTGCCGGCAGCTGCACCTACGGTTGCGTCGCGATAAATCGCATTTCGCCCTCCCACTGAACAGGTTCGTCGTGTATACGGTTCGGGCGTGTCGTCGTCCCGAATCGTTTCGCCGCCTTCCTCGTTCGCCGCGCGGGCGCTCGTGTGCATACCCACGTACAACGAGCGCGACAACATCGAAGCGATTACTCGTGCGACCCTTGATGTCGACAATCGAGTCGACATTCTCGTCGTCGATGACAATTCCCCGGATGGAACAGGAAAGCTCGCGGACGAACTAGCCGCAAAGGAGCCGCGGCTGCGCGTATTGCATCGTCCGGAAAAACGGGGGCTCGGCAAAGCATATTTGCATGCATTTCGCGAAGCATTGGCTTTGGGGTATGGGTTTGTCGTGGAAATGGACGCGGACTTCAGCCACGATCCCCGTTGTTTGCCGAAGATGATCGATGAAGCGACTCGAGGCACGCATTTGGTGCTTGGTTCGCGTTACGTGCCCGGGGGAGGGACGGTGAATTGGGGAATCGGTAGGCGTATACTGAGTCGCGGAGGCTCGCTTTATGCGCGGACGATTTTGGGTGTAGACGTGGCGGACTTGACCGGGGGGTTCAAATGTTTTCGCCGCGAGGTGTTGGAGGCGCTCGATTTGGACGCCATTGATAGTACTGGGTACGCATTTCAAATTGAAATGACGTATCGGGCATTACGGCGTGGGTTTGTCGTGGAGGAATTGCCGATCGTTTTCGAGGATCGTCGAGTGGGGCAATCGAAAATGAGCCGGGCGATTTTTTTGGAAGCGATTGCGGTGGTGTGGAAGCTACGGCTTGGCGAATGACCAGGGGTCATTGACGCTTGGCGAGCAAAGCTTCGAATTCCGCAAGGCGCGCGAGCGCTTTTTCTTTTTCTTGGCGCTCGAGATCGGCGAGTTTTAATGCGTCAGCCGCACGTTTTGCTTCCTCGTTAGCACGTTTTGCTTCAGCATCGGCACGTTGAGCTTCGGCATCGGCACGCTTCGCTTCAGCATCGGCACGTTGCGCTTCGGCATCGGCGCGTTGAGCTTGTTCTTCTTCGCCGGTGAGCCAACGATCTTTCCCCTCGCGATCATTGGAAATCACTAGTTCGCGGTCGACGATTCTGACCCATGCTTGCAGGGCATCCGAAAAAACGGGGCCCGCGCCAGCATAGGTTTGCACGAGGTAATTGTTCGTCTCGCGCTGAAACAGTTGAAACAAGACTGGTGGCTGTTCTTTTGTGTACCCACGAAGTTCAGGATCGAAGACCCAGAGTTCGTAGGTGCCAAGCAAATCGTGGCGCTCGGGTGATCGCGAATAATCTTTTGCCGGACGTCGATCACTGACGATCTCGATCGCCAGCAAAGGCGGCACATTTCGTTCCTTCCATGTGCACACGCTCGACACATCGCCCCATTTGTTGCGAGGGGGCGTTTCTGCGATATAGACGTCCGGATCGATCCCCACGCGAGGCTCTTCCACATCCCACCGGAACGCCAGTTCGCACCCTACGGTCACATCATCGCGGCCAGTTCTGGCTTTCCATGCAAGCAGGATGCTTTGCAGCCGATATTCATTATTTTGATGGTCTATGGATTGCGGCACGGGTGCGTCGTCCTCAATAAACCAGTCGGCCGGATACGAAGATCGACGTTGCGCAATTCTAAAACTACGGTCCAGTGCCAACTGCGCCATACATTCCTCCTACCACCGGTTTGCCCGCGTTGCAACCCCAAAATGGGAAAAATTCGATAGGTTTGTCCAATAAGCACATGCGCCAATCGCGCAATACGCAGCTTCGCGATTCAAGAGTTCCACGGCCAATTCGGCATTCGCAACGCCCGCACCAACATTTCCACAGAAACCGCCACCAAGATCAGCCCCATCAATCGCTCCATTGCAATGACAAAACGTTCCCCCAACACCCGCTGAATCCGCTCCGCCAACGCCAAAATACACGCCCCCACCGTAATCGCAATCGTCAATGCTCCAATCCATTCGAGCCTTCGATGCGGCGCTTGGCTCACGAGGAGCATCACCGTCGCCAATGCCGACGGTCCCGCAATCATGGGAATCGCCAGGGGCACAATGAGCGGCTCGCCCGCAGGCAATGCTTGCTCCGTTTGCGGCTGCGGAAAAATCATGCGAATCGCAATCAGAAAAAGCACGATCCCACCCGCAATTTGCAGCGACACGTCGCTCAGTCCCAGCAAACGCATGAACTTGTCGCCCACGAACATGAACGACAACAGAATTCCAAACGCTATCAGGTTTTCACGAAGAATGACCTTGACGCGTCTTTCCGGACGAACTTCCTTCAAGGTCGTCACGAAAACCGGAATATTACCGAACGGATCCGTGATGAGTAGCAAGAGAATCGTCGCCGATGCGAGCGTATGATCCATGATTCAGGTCGCCGGAGCAGCCTCCGCAGGCTCGTCGGGTGGCGTTTCCGTGGGCGGTTGCTCATTCTGCGCCGGAGCTTCCGCGGCCGCGGCTCGAGCAGCCGCAGCCTCGGCCAATGCAGCGTCTTCGGCGGCCAACAAGCGGTCACTCTCCGCGAGCGCTGCGTGATGTTGCGCAATCACCCATGATGTTCGCGTCTTGGCCAACCCCAAAAAGAGCAGCCCAAAAAGTCCCCACACCACGGACATGAAAATCGAGCCGACGATCAAAATCGATTCCCGACCTCGTTCGAGCGCATCGAGCGCCAAAAAAGCATAAAATGGCGAGGGTGAAGCAACGACGAGGGCCGAACGATCCGAGCCCGAGGCCATTACACCCGCAATGGCCGCCACGACCCACGGCCCAATGGCGACGAGAAAATGCACCGCCAAAAGGAGCAATCGGGTGGCCAGGGTCGTACTCGTGCGCGAACGCAAGAATGCCGTGAATCCAACGGAAAACACGAAAAACCCAGCAATGTACAGGGCAAACAGGACGAGCATTTCGTTTTGGGGTTTACCGGTCGTCGATGCTGGCACCGCAATGAGTCCAGCTGCGAGCGGAAACAAGAGCGCCATGTTGCCGACGAGCAATTGCAAAAGCGAAGTCTTGACAATCCCTGGCCCCAAGAATCGCCGCAGCCGACCAGCGCTCGCCCGATCCCAATGCAATTCGACTCGGCGTGAGGGCCCAATCGAATCTCCCGCAAAAAGATACACGCCCATCATCAGGAACGTGAAGTAAATCGACATCGCCCCAATACACGCTCCGAGCCGATCCGAGGGATTGATGCCAAATACGAACATGGCCGCGCCAAACCCCAAAACGGGCGTACATACCGCGTACCACCGCTTGAGACCCGTCGAACGATCATCCGTGATGCTCGTCAAATTCGCCACGGTCACTTCATACAAGAGCCATGCGGGGAGCGCTGCCGTGGCAATGGGCAACGCGACCAAAAGGCCGAGGTATGTCATGTCAAACGGCGCCCGCGCATAAGCCGTCGGGAGCCATACGGGCGGTCCATCGGGAACGCCGGACCACAACGAATGCGCTCCGTACGACAAACCGACGCCCAGAAATCCATACACGTTCAGCGAAACAATCACCGCGCAAATCAACGAAACGACCAAGGCTGCGCGCAGGCTGTTCATCTTTGAACTAATGGCCAAGCCAAACGCCACCGCCAAACCGGCAATCAAGAACAAAAATGCAAATGCCACAATCGTTTCGGTCGCCGTCACCCCACCGAACAAAAATGGCAATGCTCCTACCGGCGCGAGCATGACGACATACATCGCAATCGAAGTATACGCCGCCAAGAACTTTCCCCGAGCAATGATGGCCGGCCGCAAGCCCGTCAAGGTCACCGCCTCCCACGTGCGCCCTTCACGTTCGGAGGCAATCGCATTGGCCGCCACGCCGGGACCAATGAACGTGACGATGAAATACGCAATCGAGAAAAACACCTGAAAGAGCACGTATCCCGTCGTCGCCGGACTTTGATCGAGCGACACGAGCCCACCAACCGACGCAATCAGCAGCGTCGTCAGCACGGCAAACACACACAGAATCACCGGCGTGCGCACGAGCCGTGCCGATTGCTTCAATTCCCGAATCCAAAGCGGATTCGGATCATGCAGCAATCGATACCAGAGAAAACGCAGATAATCCAGCGGATGCTTCGGCGGCGGCGGAGTCGCGTAGGCCGTTCCCGTTTGCGCACTCATTGCACGTCCCCCCGGGTGACTTCGAGGAAGATTCGTTCGAGCTCGTTTCGTTCGGGCTCGACACCCAAAATACCAATATTTCGATGCACCAAATGGTGAATCATTTCAGCAATCTTCGTCTCGGGGCCTGTATAACCTACATGCACGAGTCCGCCGGTGACGCTGACTTCCACAATGCCCGGACCACCTCGCAAATGGTAAGCTGCCGCTTCCGGATTGCCAATCACGCGAAGTTTTACACGACGTACCGACGGAGCCGCTGGAATGGGAGCCGCCACGACCGCCGGCGCAGCATTCTGTGGCGCATGTGCATGTGGCGTTGCCTGGGGCGCACCTGGTTGCGCCTGCATGGGGCGCGCTGTAGGTACATACGCGGGCGGAGGTGCATGCCCGAGTGCTTCCGCGGCGCGAATTGCTTCGAGGCGCGACGAAATTTCATGAATGGGACCCGCAACGACGAGTCGCCCCTTTTCCAAAATGCCAATTGACGTGCACACATCCGCCAATTCCGTCAAAATATGCGACGACAGCAAAATGGTTTTTCCCAGTCCGCGCAATTCGAGGAGCAAGTCCCGAATCTCGATACGAGCGCGCGGGTCCAGGTCGCTAGCCGGTTCGTCCAAAATGAGCACTTTGGGGTCATGCAGCAGAATTCGTGCCAATTGCAGGCGCTGCTTCATGCCTTTCGACATTTCCGCCACGAGCCGATCCTGCAGTTTGCCCAAATCCGTCAATTCGAGCACCGCGTCGACGACGTTGATCGCTGGCACTCGAAAAGCATCCGCGAAAAACTCCAGGTATTCCCGCACCGTGATGCGATCGTAAACACCCGCATGATCCGGCATGTACCCAATGATCCGCCGAACTTCCTCCGGATCCAGCGTAACGTCGATTCCATCGATTTCCACACGTCCCGCCATAGGCTCGAGCAACGTCGCCATGACCCGAATCGTTGTGGTTTTGCCCGCCCCGTTTGGACCGATGAACCCGAATATTTCGCCCGCCCCGACATCGAACGTTACATCGCGTAAAACATCCCGATTGCCATAACGATGCCATAAATGACGCACGCGAATCGTCGGCGGAGGACCCAACGGTGCAGCCGGCGGCGACTCGATTTGCACGGCGCTCGACGTTTCGCTCACGGCTGACCTCCCAAACCCACGATCCGCACGAGAACGCGATCCTGCTCCAGCCTCAATCCTGCATCCGATGTCCGACCTTCGCCACCATCGAGCTGAGCCAACAATACCGGAACATCTTCGGGGAACCAATTCACGTTCGTTCCCGCATTGGTTTCAATGGCCGCCCACGCATCGTTTAATCCCGGAGCATCGGGTTCGATGATCTTTTCGAGCGCTGATGTCCGCAATGGCCGCATGTAAAGCGAACCCGAACGAGTCGTCGATCCGGAAATACTCTTCAGCCAACTCGTCCCGTCGGGCGTCGACGTCAAGTCTTTGCCCGTACTCGCCAATACTTTGCTCCCGTCTTTGATGCTTGCAAAATATCGAGCTGCGCCTTTGGGAAGCATGAGAATCGCGGCCCGCAAGTCACGACCGGAACGATTGATGACGGCCGTTTCCGTTTCATTCTCCGTAACGATTGCGATCCCTTCGCCCAAATCCGTAAAACCGTCTTCGCGAATCACCACGGTTTGCCACGGCAATGCAGCGACATCGACCAGCCGTGCCCCATCACGATCGACGACCAAATGATCATTGATCGTCGCTGGCGCGGAAACGAATGCCGTATTTACGACCGCCGAAGAATCACTCGTCCGCACCGTGAGCTCTTTGGCGCGCGGAGAGAAGAATCCTCGCCAACGACGGGCCGTGCCTTTCGTCATTCCAGCGCCCGCTTCGACGAGCGTCAAATGGCGCGCTCGTCCTCGAACACCCTTGGCGACGAAACCAATTCCAACAACCGCGAAAAACGTGAATGCCGAGAACAGCGGCAGCCAGAAAAGTGCTCGTAATGGTTTACCCTTATTCGCATTGAGCGTGAAATTCACCGGTCCGGCGAGAATCGAATAAGCAACCAAGAGCAGCGCCGCAACAGCAATGGCCCAACGTGATCCTTCATTCGGATCCAATTGCTTGCGAATCCCGTCCGCAGAATACCCCGACGGCGGTATTCCTTGCCGATAAACCAATGTGCTTCGCCGATCGAGCGCTCGGGTCGTCATGTCCACCAAACGCCCTTGAACCCACGGATCATCGACCGCCGGAGCTCGCGTCGGATCAAATGCCAAGAGGTGAAATTCCCCAAGGCCGTAATACGCCGACGCACCATAACGGCTTCCGTGCAAGTTGCCTCCGGAAAAACCCAGCAATGCTTTGCCTACCTCGTCCGACGGTGACTCCACCGTGACGATGTGCTTCGTCGCCGTCGAAGGCGCGGGCGGTAAACGCACGGGTCGAAGTGTCTCCGAATGCGGCGATGCGGACGTGATCTCTCCCCCGGCAAACGCCGCCAAGACGGGACTTCGTATGTCTTCCGGGCGCGCCAAAGCAACCGCCAACGTCCCTCCGCCCAAGACAAACCCACTCAACGCGTCGAGCTCCACGGCTGTCACGCGCGCGAGCACATCCGATCGAATGAGCACCGCCGACGCTGGCGAGTACAAGGCCGCGCGATCGGGAAGCACAGGATCTCCCGTCGCGGGATCGAAACGCGGCGAGCCAACCTGCAACGTCGGTCCCGAACCATACGAAGGCAAGCTGCCCCAAGGTGCATAGTTCGGCGAAATCCAAGCTTCGTGCAATGCGCCGCGAACCCGCGACGTCTCCGTCACGTCGAGCAACATCACCGCCGGAGCGTTTGTCACTCCAGACGTGAACGTGCCGAGCTCCACACCCGCATCGTCGTGCACCGCCACTTTCACTTCGCCATACGACGTCCCTTGCGAGGGCAGTCGCACCATCACAGCAGCGCCCGCACCCACCGTGAAAGGCGCTGTCGAGCGATAGCGAAATTGGTTGGTGTACAAATGACTCTGTACTTCGACTTCACCACGCACTGGGTGTTGTTCGTTGTTCTGCACCCGGATCAAGAACCCGCTGTAGCCTTGCGGAATCAGCGTTCCGGCGCCGAACATCGGCGTGATTTCCACCGCAACTTGCGGCCCTTTTCCTGGCACTTTCTCAATCGAGGTGGCCGACGCCATCGCCGTCCACACGAGTGCCGCACTCAGCGCTCCGCACGAAATGAGGTGACGTTTCATCGACGCATCGCCTGCTCGACATTGTCCGGACGTGTAGGCACGCTCTTCACGAGCGCCTCGATCACTTGATCGGTCGTGATGCCGTCTGCTTCCCCCTCGAATGATCGAATGAGCCGGTGACGCAAAACCGGTTTGGCCACGCGTTGCACATCGCCAAACGACACATGCGCTCGGCCTTCGAGCAAACTCACAGCCTTCGATGCAAGCACGAGTGATTGAGCGCCACGCACACCAGCTCCGTATCGAATCGAGCGCTTCACCAGGTCCGGCGCTCCACTCATCGACGGATCACTCGCGCGCACGATGCGCGAGGCAAAACGCATGATCGGCTCGGCAACTGCGACATCACGACAAGCCGACCGCAACGCGAGAACTTCGTCACGATCGAGCACGGGCGCTGGCGCGTCTTTCGGTTGTCCCGTCGTGCGCACCAAGATCTCCGTCATCTCGTCTTCGTTTGGACTCGGAACAATTACTTTGAGCAGAAAACGATCGAGCTGCGCTTCCGGCAATGGATACGTGCCTTCCATCTCGATCGGGTTTTCCGTAGCGAGCACGAAAAACGGCTGTTCCATCGCATGACGCACACCGCCGATGGTGCACGCGTGTTCCTGCATTGCTTCCAGGAGCGAGCTTTGCGTTTTGGGCGTGGCGCGATTGATTTCGTCCGCCAGCACGATCTGTCCGAACACGGGCCCCTTGTGCAGCGTGAAATGGCGACTGCCATCGGTCGCCGTGACCAAGATATTCGTCCCCGTCACATCGCTCGGCATCAGGTCCGGAGTGAACTGGATACGCGAGAACTTCAGCTCGAGAGAACTCGCAATCGTTCGCACCAAAAGGGTTTTTCCAAGACCTGGTGCGCCTTCGAGGAGCACGTGGCCGCCGGACAAGATGCCCCAAAGCACTTGTTCGACGACTTCTTCTTGTCCCACGATCACTTGCCCAATCGTTTCCTTGAGGCGATTGCTCGCCTCACGTGCTCGATCGAGCCGTTTTTGAAAATCACTCGCGCTCGTCATGTGCCTCTG
This sequence comes from Polyangium sp. (in: bacteria), assembly GCA_035437985.1. Lineage (GTDB taxonomy): Bacteria > Myxococcota_A > Polyangia > Polyangiales > Polyangiaceae > Polyangium. The sequence goes on from DAOMZH010000057.1 coordinate 14,341, forward strand.
GAGCGTAGCCTTTCGTGGCTGTTCGATGGGGGGGTTTTCGAAACACCAAAACTGCCTTATTTCGGCTGGAAGTACCGACCTACTTGCTCGCGATACTCTTCCGGAACCTCGCTTCGTTCGACGGCTCCGAGTTCTCCAGCAGCCGCTTGGCCAAGAGCTCCCGTACCTTGCACGTTCGCTGTTTCGCCAGCTTTACCTGTGGTTCGTCCAAGCGTAACACCAGGCATCGACGGCGCTTTGTTGATCGGACCTGTCGCTCGGGCCTTCACGCCCGGTCCATCGACCACGCCGGTTTGTCCCTTATGGTCCCCTTTGCCGCCACCATCGCTGTGTCCCGATGCTGGATTTTGCCCGTCTTTGCCGCCGTCTTTGCCGGAAGCACCGCTTGAACCTTTGTCGCCAGGTTTGTTTCCCGCAACGGGCACGGGCATCGGCGCGCCTCCACCCATCTGTTCCTCGGCTTCTCCCGCGCCTTTTTGCGCATCACCGAGCTTCTTTTGCCGTTCGGCTTCTTCGCTGTTCGCCTCGCCTTCGGCCATGCGCTTCAGCTCTTCGGCCAAACGCTTTTGACCTTCGGGTGTCTCGAGGTCTTCGGCGAGGTCTTTCAGTTGTTCTTTCGTCGGCCCTTCGCCCGTGTCGCCTTCACCCATTTGCGCCGCGCGTTTTTTCATGTTTTCCGCGAGGCGTTTGCGTTCTTCCGGGGTGAGTTTGCCCAGGGCTTCTTCCATTTTTTCAGCGAGCTTTTGCTGATCTTTGGAAGTGCGTTTGCCGCTTTGAAAATCCTTCAGCGCCTGCTTGGCATCGTCGGGAAGTCCTTCCCCGATCGCTTTGCCGAGGTCACTGAGCTTCTGGTTTTTCTTGGCCATGTCTTGCAGCCGCTTGCGTTCTTCTTCGAGCGCTTTGGCAACATCGGGTGCATTCGCTTTGCGGGCTGCATCGGCCGCTTCTTCGAGTGATTTTTGCGCGCGTTCGCGGTCTTCTTTTTCGAGACGGTTGGCGAGTTTTTCCATCTCGTCGTCGAACTGCACCAGATCCCGATCGCCGAGCGCTTTCGCCGCCTCTTTCATGTCCGGGTTTTCCCCGAGTTTGCCCAGGGCCGATTCGAGACCTGCGCGTTGTTCTCCGTCCCCCAGAGACAATTTTTCCGCGGTGATCGCGTCCTTCAACTTGGCGATCTCGGCTTGCGCTTCGCGTTTCTCCATGCCATCACGGAGTTTGTCCCGGAGCTTCTTGGCTTCTTCGGCGAGTTTGTCGAGACGCTTGCGTTGTGCTTCGTCACGAGCACTCGCATTGGCCAGATCGATGATTTTTTCGAGACCTTTGATGTCCGCGAGCTTCACTTGTTCCGCGCCTGGAGGCGGCGGAGGTGCGGCGGGTGCTGGCGGGAGCGGGATCCACGTCAAGTAACCAATCGCGGCCAAACCTGCGGGAATTGCCAAGTGCCACGGACGAACCCACGACACTCGTGCGTCTTTGGGTTTTGCTTTCGCCAACACCTCGGTCGCGTGGGTGATCACGACGGCTCGGGCTGGATCATCAGCGTGCGGATCACGACGCTGCAGATCGACCGCCGTCGAAATACTTTCTTTGCCCCCCAAACGTCCGTCCAGGTACAACGCGACTTCCCCGTCATCCCAACGTTTTCGCCGCGCAATCAGGGCTCCTGCTGCAGCTCCGAGGGCTCCACCCGTGGCCATCCACGGCCGCAGAGCGCCATGTCGCGTCTGCCACGCCGCAGCACTTGCCGCTGTGCCGAGCACGAGGCCGAGCGCGGCGCCCGTCAGGACACGTTCGAGGGCGAGACGCCGACGAACCCGGCCCGAGAAGCGGCGAAAAACATCACGAAAAGAGCTATCTGCAGACGACGAAGCTGGCTTGGCCATCGTGAGATTGTTTGTACTCGCAGCTCGTTGCGAACGCTACCAGCTTGCCAGCCTTCGAACAGCAATCTTTTGCCGACCAAACGCTGCATCGAGTCGTGCACTCGCGTGGTAGGCTCGCGCCCGCCACTTCCTCGCGCTTCGGCGCTAGCGTCATGGAAACAATCGCCGGAATTCCAAGCCCAGCAGATGCCACGACCGAACACGGTGTGACTCTCGGACGCCCAGAAGAATTCATCGACGTAGCGTCGTCAGCAGGCCGATATTTCCAAGATACCTTGCTCGTCGTCGGTCGCGATGACGAGCTGCGAACACTCGAGGATCTGCTGCGTCTTCCGAACTCGGTGCGCGTCGTCGTCATCAAGGGTCCGGCAGGCGTGGGCAAAACGAGTCTTTTGCTGGCTCTTGCGGAGCGAATCGCGCGTCATCCGCCGGAACGAACCGTGCGCTTCGTTTACGACGCGCCTTCGGCTGGAGCGGCCGGTGCTCCACGTTTACCCAAAGGTCCGTGCGTGATCGTCATCGACGATGCGCATCGGAAAACATGCACCACCTCGTTGCTCCAGCTCGCGAAAGATCGCCCAGAAGTCCTGTTTGTCTTGACCACACGCCCGGGAGGTTTGTCGCGGCTTCTCGCCCTGACGGTGCCTCTTGGATTGTATCGAGGCGAGTTACGCATCTTGCCCGAGCTCGCGCCGCTGGTGTCCAAAGCTGCTGAAGCAGCGGCGAGTGCAGCGTTGGATGACGAGTTTGCAACGTATGCCGAGCGACTTGCCGTCGTGGCTTCGGGTCATCCCCAGCTCATTGCGATTGCTGGACGCCTTCTCCGCGAAGCGGCGTTGCATCCAGTTGCTCTTGACCAACCCGCAGACTTCGGGGCGCGGGTGATTGCCCGCGCCTATGAAACGTTGCTCATTCGAACGTCGGCTACGCCGGATCAAAAGCTGAGTGGCGGAGTATTGGCGCAAGTGACGGACATGCTGGGGATCGTGGCGACACTGGCGCCGGTGCGAACGTCGGACGAACGATTTTTGCAGGGGGCCGGCGAGCTTCTTGGTTGCCGGCGTCGCGATGTCGTTGCGGCTTTGCGAGCGCTCGAAGCCGCGGGTATTTTGGAACGTTCAGCGTTGGGCGTACGAGTTGTCCCGGCCGCATTGGCCGATCACGCGCTGCAACGATTGTTTACTGCGTCTCTGCCGCTTTCCGGCTCGTTTGCCGATCGAGTGCGGCGCATCGTGCGGCATTTCGGATTTCACGCGGTCGTCGCGTTGTACCGAAATGCTTGGGAGATGGACGGAGCGTCGGTTGCGCAGGACGGAGCCACCGCGTTTGTCGCAGAACTGCGAGAAGTCTGTCGAGCCGAACTCGAGACTGCAATGTCCCGGGATCGGTGCCGCTTATTGTCGGCTTTGCGGGAGGTTTGTTACGACGACCCCGCGGGAATGCTGGGGCTCATTCGTTTTGCAATGCAATTGCCGTCGTTGGACGATGTCGAGCCGGCGTCCCGAGTTTTTCTTTCCGAAACGACGGCCGTGAACGAATTACCGCGGATGTTGCAGCGGATTGCGCTCCAGCCGGGGCATCTTCCCGAGGCGATTGATTTGTTGTGGGAACTGGGTCGGGGCGATGTGCGACTGCAGAGTTCCCATGCGGATCATCCGATGCGCATTCTGCGAGATTTGGCGTCGAAGGAATATGTATTGCCGGGGGGATTTCACGAAGCGTTGCTCGAAGCCATCGAGCGTTGGCAGTTGGTTCCCGGGGCGCACGATCATCAGCATTCGCCGCTCGACGTATTGGAAACATTCTTGGCGGATTCGGTTGTCGCGACAGACGACGAAGCGCTCGTGGAGCGGCAGCGCAATTTGCGGGCGCGAGCGCTGATTACGCTCGAAATGGCGGCCTCGTCGGCGCATCGTCGGGCTGCATTGGCCGGGATTCGCGGGCTCGAGGGAGTGCTTGCGGATGCTTCGACGTTATCGGCACTGGGTTTTTCGGAACCGAGTTGGCGTGATGGCGAACGCTTGGATGTTTTGGATGGATTGCGTGACGTAGCGAAAAATGCTGCCGACTCGCTGGTGCATTTTGCCATTGCCGACGCATTGCGGTGGACGGCCCATCGGACCTCGAGTGATGCGATTCGGGCTGCGGCCGAAGCGATGCTGAGCGAAGTGCCAGAATCACCTGAACGACGATTGTATGAAGCATTGACGACCCGTCCTTTTGCGCAACGTGGCGCGTTCGAGACGGACGTTCCTCCGTCGTCCACGATTGCGCCCGAAGCGCGAGTTGGCGAACCACGAGGCGCGGAAATGGCGCGTTTGGTCATTGACGAATGGCTGAACAAGAACGAGGAGCCGGCTCTTTTCGTGCAACGTATCGCGGAAGCTTTGGATATTTTGGCCCTGGCGGGGAAATCGGGTTCGCCGCGGGTTTTGCTCCAAATATTGTCCCTGAAAAACCCTGATGCCGCAGCCAAGGCGTGTGCGGCGATCATGGAATCACCCGAGGGACCTTTGGGGCCGCATGTGGCCGCGCTTTTGCACACATTGCGAGAATCGGCGCCTGTGCGGGCGACGGAGCTGGTGACGGAAATCGTCAATGGTCGCAATGCAACATTGTGCGGCTCATTGGCGCAAGCGTTCCCGCGCTGGGTGGATCGACCGCGAGCTGGAGATCAAGAAGCATTGCGGGAATTGTTGCGACATCGTGATGGTTTTGTCCGCCGCGCGTCGCTCGGAGCATTGCGCAATTTGGCCAAAACGGCGCCTCACGATGCTATTGCCTTGGCGCTCGAAGTCGACTTTTCGGAGGGGCCGGAAGTCGTCGAAACGCTGTTTGGGGCGCTCGATGCGGGGAAACTCCTGACGGGAAATACTCTTTCGGTGGAAGACATTGCGACGTTCTTGTCGCGTTTGTCGACGGCGCCGCATTTGGAGGGCAATTCCACCATCCGTTTTTTGCATTTCGCGGGCAAGCGATTGCCGGAAGAAACGGCCGTATTGCTCATCGAACGCGTCGAACGGTTGGCTCGTGCAGAGGCGAGCGCGCGTGAAGAATTCATTCCGCTACCATCGGAGGGTCTCGCGGCGATCGTTTCCCGACTGCCGGATTCGCCGGAATGGCTCCCGATTTTGCGTCGCATTCGGAATCTTGCGCGAATACGATCCAATCAGATTCGCGCGCATGCGTCGAGTTTGTTTCGGGCTGCATCGAAGAAGTATTCCTCGGCGTCGTTGGAGGTCTTGTCCGAATGGCTCTTGGCTGGTCGAGCCGAAGAATTCGAGGGCATTGCCGTGCTGCTCGAAGAAGCACCAGGGTCATTATTTTTTACGCACGTGCATTTGGTCGCCACGCTTTTGCGCAATTGTCAGGCATTAAATGCGGAACTCTATGAATCTGTTTTCCAATTGCTGTTGCCCACCGCGATGGGTAAGAATCGCGGACCGACGACCGGAGCCTTTTTGAGCGATACGGCATTACGCACGCAAGCGCGCGAGGCCGCCGTGAAACTGGCGCCCCGCTCTCCTGAACGGCGATTTTTCGAAACGATCGTCAAAGAAACCGAAGCGCTCATTGCCGAAGAGAACGCAACTGATTTCGATGATCTTTTCGACCTCTGAAAGGGTCTTGACGTAACGATGCATTTCGCCGCGATGCGTTATTGCAGGGAGCGATTTTTTTTGCGGTAATGGTGTTGCGTTGGGTCGCTTCGTGGTAACTTTCGCGCGCTATGCGGAAAACCAGCGTCGACACGGTACTTCGTTTGCGGTCAAAACATCGGGTGGGTCAACTGGTCCGATTGGCGACGGCCATTGCGGAGCAAGGCGGGCTTCTTGGCGACATCACCACGTTGCGCGGCGGAGAAACCGATTCGTTACGCGAAGTGACGATCGAAACGGAAGACGAAGCGCATCGGGATCGCGTGATCGAAGCGGTGCGGAAAGTGGACGGGGTCGAATTGCTCGACGCCATCGATCGGGTTTTCGATTTGCATCGCGGTGGTAAGTTGCATTCGACGAGCCGCATGGAGCTTCGCCATCAGCGCGATTTGCGATATATTTATACCCCTGGGGTGGCGCGTGTGGCCCGGGCAATCGAGCGTGAGCCCGAAAAAGCTCGGCATTTGACGACCATTGGCAATTCCGTGGGCATTTTCACGAACGGCACGCGGGTGTTGGGTTTGGGAAATGTCGGACCTTTGGCCTCCTTGCCAGTCATGGAAGGCAAGGCGGTTCTTTATGACAAATTCGTGGGCATCAGTGCGACGCCGATTCTCGTCGATACGCTCGATGTCAATGAATTCGTCGACACGGTAGAGCGTTTGTCCCTGACCTTTGGGGGAATTCACCTCGAAGATATTCGGATTCCCGATTGTTATCGCATCGAGGAGGCGTTGATCGCTCGTCTTGAAAAACCAGTCATGCACGATGATCAGCATGGTACGGCGACGGTGGCGTTGGCTGCGCTGCTCAATGCGTGTAAGATGACCGGCGTAGCCATTGAAAAAGCTCGCGTGGGGCAAATTGGTCTTGGGGCGGCGGGCAGTGCCATTGCGCGGCTCATGATGACATATGGGGCGCGGGACGTACTCGTGCACGATCGTTCCGAAGAATCCATGAAATGGTTGGAAAAACTCGGGGCTCGGCCGGTGGATTTGGTAACGCTGATGAAAGAGGCCGACATCGTGATTGCCGCGACGGGCAAACCGGGGCTCATTGATCCGAAATGGATTCGTCCGGGGCAAGTTATTTTTCCGTTGTCGAATCCGGACCCGGAAATCGAACCTGTCGATGCGAAAGCGGCTGGCGCTGCATTTTGCTCGGATGGGCGCAGCATCAACAATGCGCTCGCGTTTCCCGGGCTTTTCCGGGCAGCGCTCGCGGTCGAAAGTCGCGCGATTACACCGGGAATGCGCATTGCCGCGGCGCGAGCCATTGCCGCATGCGCCGAGCCGGGCGAGGTCGTGCCTTCGCCACTGCTCCGCAACGTGCATGACGCCGTCGTGGCGGCCGTCAGCGAAGCAGCTCGGGCCGAAGGGCTCGAATCGACGGCTCGACTCACCCGCAACAAACCCTGAATGACCTTCGAGGTATCGATGGCGTTGATCGAAGTTTTTCGTGACGAATACTCGACCATTTCGATCGACCCGAAAGGGCCTATCGTTCGCGCGGTTCGTTCGGACATACCATTTCCGTCGTTCGAGGCGCTTGAAATCGCCTGCGAAAATCAAGTGCGTACGTACGACAGTGTTGGTCGGGGAAATCGGGTATTGTTGAGCGACCTGCGAGCCATCATGGGTCGGAACGATTCGGAATTCGAAGATCGCATGGCGAAACTACGTCCCAAACTTTATGGTGGATTTCGCCGCGTGGGGATATTGGTTCGCAGCTCCGTCGGCGCATTGCAAATCAAACGCCTCGTGCAGGAAGATGGCCTCTCGCGTATGGTCATGACCGACGAAACCGCATTGCTCGAATATTTGCTCAACGGATGAGCCCGAGTATGAATTGCGAGCACATCATTCGTATTTCGTGATGGCCACGACGAGAATCGATTCCGGCTGCACTTTGTAAATCAATCGATGATGACCTACATGGAGCGAAACATGATCGTCTTTGCGTCCATGCAATGCGGCAGCCCCTCGGGGTAAAGGATCGAAGGCCAAAGCATCGATTTCGACACTCACGTCTTCGCGAGTGGCATCGTCGAGTTGTTCGAGTTCGTGTTGAGCGTGTTCGAGAATGCGCACTTGACGGGCGTCACGTCCTCTGGATCTCCTGGTCGCGCGTGCAGCTTCCCCGCGCCACGCATTGGGGCTCCGATCTCCCTGCCTGCCCCACGCAGCGGTAACGGCTTCTTCATCGATGCGGAGTTCGAGCTCCTCGGTAAGACGGCTCATTATGTCGGCGGGCAATATTTGATCGCCACGAGAAAGACGCGACGCGAGAGCGTGTAAAACGAGGGTTTGTCGAACTCGAACATCGGCTTCCGATTCAGTGGGCGCAGTGGTCATTCTCGAGATGATAACACTGGGCGAGGTGGGTCTGGCAGAACAATGGACGCCGAAAAATTTACTTTGGGAAACCGCGCGTGATACCGTTCGATCGTGCGTATTTCACTGCTGACCCTCGCTCTTGGGGCGCTTTTCGTGCGCCCTGCTGTCGTGTTTGCCGACCCGTCCGCTTCGGATATGTCGCCAGTGCCCAACGAATCACGGCGTCGTTGGTGTGCAGCGGAGCTCCAGGCGTTACCGAACGAGGTCTGTGCATTCGTTCCGGATGCGCCTTCCACGGGCCCTCGGACACTCATCATTCATTTGCATGGCGTCATTCCACCGGAAACGACGTCGCAATGGAATCAGCAACGAGCTGCGGCGAAAGTTGGTACATCGTATGGTTTTACGGTGATCATGCCGCGCGGTCGTCGAGGAATTGGTCCTTCAGGAAAGGAGGAGTGGTGGGCATGGCCGACGGATATCGATGCGCGGGGCAAATTCGAGCATTCGTTGGTATCGGAATGGCTTGGGGCGAAAGCCGCACTCGAGAAAAAAGCTGGGGCACCGTTTGAACGGACGTACATATTTGGTTTCTCGAATGGCGCTTATTATGCAACGTCGCTCGCCATGCGGGGCGTCGTGGCCGTGAACGGTTATGCACTTTTTGCGGGCGGTAGCGGGGCGCCTTATCATGAGAGTGACGGGCGCAAAAACAAAAATCGCGTGCCCATTGCGGTCGCGTGGGGAGCGGCTGATCCAGCGCACGAGAAGCAAGAAGACTTGGTCAAACTGCTGGATCGATTGCGTTGGCCGTCCATTTCGCTCGGGCATCAACATACCGGGCACGTGATGACGGAAATGCAGGTCGCGGAAGCGCTCGGGTATTTGGGATCGGCGAATAGGTAAAACCGTCGACGTCACTTCGACGATATCGTCGCGAGTGGAAGCATTCGTTCCCGCACTTCGTCGAGGAATGCACAAAGTCCCGAATTCGCGCCAACTTCACGCAGCTTGTCGACGGGGCGTTGCAAACAGCGCGCTCGACGTTCGGGATCATCTCCCATCAAATTGTTGGTAATACGTTTTGGGTTTTTCTTGGCCCCATCGGCTGTTGCATCTGCGAGATGTGCATCCCGAATCGGGCAAAACCCCAGATCTTGTCGGAGTTTTGTCAAGATTTCCCGCTCCGTTTCCGTTTCCGGTTCGAAACTTGCCAAAAGCCATGTCTCATGCTCGGGATCGGGACAACCATAAATGATTTTGAATGCCGCCCATTTCGACGCTTCAGTGCGCGCTTGCTCGAGCCCTTCGCGGCGCTGTTTGCCCTGGTCATCCATATCCCAAACAACAAACACTGCGTTGTGTGCGAATCCGCGATCTGGGGATTTGTCGAGCGCTCGCACGAGTGAAAAAATGTTCCGCGCCATCTGTGCGCCCGCATTTCCGGGTTTGCCGTCGAAATGTCCAAGCAGGGGACGAACTTTGTGGTGGGCCAAGTATTTGTCGAGTGCATGCACGTCGAAAAATGACCGTTGTTGATGATCATTCGACCATTAGCGAACGTGCGTGGCATCCGTATCCATCAAGTCGGCAATCCACGAAGGTCCCTCTTCGCGAAGCACCCGATCCACAAGACCTTTCACCATTCGCTCGTCCCCGCGAGATTCGCAAAATAGCACGAATTTCATGGAGTTTGTCCTTCGATCACCCATGTCCGTTCTTGATCGAGCGTCCAGAGTTGTCCCGTCGTGAGTGCGCCTTTCATTTTGGCGGCTTCGGGATGTTCCGACAATGGGCGTGTGGCGACTGTCCCATCGTCGCGCAAAGCAAACACGTGAACGTCGGAGGGCTCGAGTTGGTCCAGGATATACGGAGAATGGGTTGTCGCGACAATTTGCAAGTCCGGGAATTCGTCCAGGAGCCTTTTGATGAGCGTCACGAGCTCCATTTGGGCTTGTGGGTGTAACGATTGATCGAAATCGTCGAGCAAAATCAGGTTTGGCCGCTTAGGTCCATGCAGAATGGTCAATAATGCGAGCGTAATGAGCGTGCCTTCGCTGGCGCAATGCGCGGGAACCCCTGGAGCGCCACGAAAGTCAAAATAAATTTTACTGCCCACGACTTCATTGCCAGCCCGCTGCTTCACTGTTGCTGGTCGAATACGCACTCG
>DAOMZH010000058.1:0-2789 GCA_035437985.1 Polyangium sp. (in: bacteria)
CGTCATCGAAGCAAAGATAACCAGATGTTCGGGTGATAGGGCGATTTTCGAGGACCGCCATGCTCCGTCGAAAGGTAGGCATTCACGGAGCGAAAACGTCGTCGACAGATTGCACGGATACCGCCCGGGCAAACCATTGATCGAGCACGCTTGGTTCCGTACAGGTGTCGAGGCGTTGACGCTGCTCGGTAGAAACATCGAACCGGCGTAGTTCGAATATGCGCAGGATCGAGTTCCGTTTCTCTTCGAGAATTCCTTCGCGTCGCCCGTCGCGTAATCCTTCCTTTCGAACGAGGCTCAGCGCCCCACGAGCATCTTGCTCCGCCATTTTCGCCCGATCGTAAGCTTCCCATTCATACGCCGAAAATGTCGCCCTCCGCGCCACCTCGAACGCCTCTAGAAAGGGTTTTTCTGCGAGCACTGGGGGCACCACATCGAGGTTTTGGGCTTCGCGGAAAAAATAGGCCCACTTGTCGATCAATGATGTGGGCTCATCTCCGGCAGCATACTTGGGCAATTCCAAAAAAGCGTATTGAATCTGGGACAAACCTTTTTCGCCACGGGTCTGCTCTTGCATCCGCCAACGACTGAGCATGGGAACCTTGTAGTTTCCATGCTCGTCGACATCCGGCCACAAATTGAAGTTGCAAATCGTCAAGCCCACCACGTCACACAATGCCGGATATTCATCCGCATTGCGCAATTGCATGACGTACGCTTTGCTCGCATTGTACACGACCCGCTTTTCGAATCCCTCAACGTTGAGAACCTGCATTTCCACGACGAACCGACGACCGGCCGCATCGATACACTTGACATCGACGATCGACAATTTCAGCTCGGGAATGTCCACATGCTGGTCACTCGGTAGGTGCTGCAGTTCGACGATCCGTCGATCACCCTCGAGCTCGAGCAAATGGTTGAGTAGCGCCGTGAGCAAGGGTTTTCGGGCCTCGGCACCAAATATGCGCTTGAAGACGAAATCGGTCTTGGGATCCGCGAAAACGGAGTACATCCCCAAACTCTAGGCCCAATGAAACCGAAATGCAAGCCTCGTCGAACCACGCAAACACGAATTCGTTCGTCGCAGTCATATAGTAGACAGACAAACGAGCGACTTCAACCATATTGCGTCGTCACGTTTTGCACGATCCGCGCAAGCACATCAATGAATCAATTCTTTTCTTCCGGGCGCATCACCCAGCTTTTTTCGGCTCCACGTCGTCGCAAACACTGCATTTCCACGTCTCGCCCCATTCGCCGCAAATTACGCGACAACTGCCGATCGTAATCGCGACCTTCGCGCAAACATAGAAGACTGTCTGGCAAACACGCCGCAATTGACGATTCATCCTCGAGCGTCTTTTTGCACAAATCGGTAGCCACTTCTTCATTGTATTGCTTGTGGCTCTGCATCTCCGCCACACCCACCCAAATGCCCAATATGGCCCCGATACCCATGAGAAAGGGCACCGCCCGGACAGACCAACGCATGATGGGAGACGTCACTTCACCACGCAAATGGCGTCGATAGGCCCGAAACCCGAGCGCCAATACAATCACGGAGAGAATGACGAACGTGTATCGAACTGCGGGAATCGATCCTGGCGTCGGTTCGTCTTGGATGTGTTCGTAGACGCCAATGGTGACGGCGTTGGCCAAAATGCCCGAACAGATGAGCATGCCCAGCAGCGTAAAAAAGAGCGCCCGAACGATCATGGTCGGCACGATACACGATGTTGCGCCAACGCGATAGATCAGCTCAATCGCAAATCGCCCGGACGTATGTTACGTCAATTCTTGAGCTTGGCAATGAGAAAATCCCACTCGCTTTGACCATTGGATTCATCAATGCCGAACGCTTCGACGATCGCAATGGAAGTGATGCCCGCCGCAGTCGCCCCCGCTTTGACGGCTTTGGCATGATTGCCATGATGAAACAATTCATTTTGGTCTACCGGAGCAGCCGTCGTCGGCATGGGATTGTGTACGTGGATCGGCGGATCGTCCGCACTCATGTGCCGAAACATGTCCACTTCGTCCCGGTATGCCAAAATCTCCGGCGTATCGAATTGATCGACGGAAGTCATACCATAAAACGAGGCCAAACGCTGCTGCATGCCGAGGGCATTGACCGTGTCCATGAGATTCACGCCATAATCGGCAAACACCACGGTTTCCCATTTCATCAGATCGTACGAAGCTTGCGTTGCTTGCGCCGCAATACCAACGACCCGAGTCGACATCGCGTCCACCGGATCCAAATTGCCTTTCATGTCATCATGGAGCCCAATCCATAAGCTGGTCCCTGCTCCGGCTGAACCACCCTTTACCGCGACACGCGTTGCATCCAGATTGAAATCGGCCGCGTGATAACGAAGGAATTGCAGCGCCCGCTTGCAATCGGTGAGCGGCTTGATCACACCTTCGGTATCCACATCTTTCAGCAGCCGATAATTGAGACTCGCGTATGCAATCCCCTGCGCAATCGTATTGGTCAATTGCTGGTTTTGCGTAATTGCTTTATCACCGCCGACGAACCCTCCGCCGTGAATGTGAATCATGAGCGGCGTCGGTACAGCGCTATTCGGCAAAATGATATCGAGCTTTTGCTTGGGATCAGTGCCATATGCGACGTCCAAATAAACCGTCACGTTGGGATTGTTCGGAATCATCGTGGGCGCTGGCAACGTGAGATCCACGATGTACGTCGGATCGAGCACACCCGCCGAACCACCCCCGGCACCCCCGGCACCCGCTGCACCCGCTGCGCCCCCGGTGCCCCCACC
>DAOMZH010000058.1:2889-23833 GCA_035437985.1 Polyangium sp. (in: bacteria)
CACCCCCGGCACCCCCGGCACCCGCTGCACCCGCTGCGCCCCCGGTGCCCCCACCCTCACCTCCCATTCCACTGCTCGACGCTGTCGCCGAGTTACTCGTCGAACTCGACGCATCTGGCGTATTCGAGGAACCTCCGCATGCGGCCAAATACGTCGGCATTACGGCGACAAGAAACAAAGCATGTGTACGCATTTGGTAACTCCACGTCTACGGCATTAAAGGTCATTCGGTCCGCGCAACGACGCACCGCATGTTCGACATACATCGAAACCGACGCTTCTACAATGCACTCTCCATCATTTTCTCCTCAGTGTTTCGTTCCGCGCGTCGCCCTGGCGATCCAGCCGACGGTTGAATGGTTGCTTTTTCGAAAATAAACGTTGCTTTCGGGCCCGTGACCCAAGATTGTTCATGGTCGTCGGTTACGAGGCAGAACCATGCGCGTCGCGTCTTTGTTGCTCATGTTTTTTGCCGGTCCGCTCATCGGCGCGTGCGGGTCGACGCTGCAGCCCATTTCGCAGCCTCTGCCTTCCCCGTCGAAAACGATTGCGACTACGATTTCGGAGCGCCCGAAGGTTGCTGGCGAGGACGTCGCGCTATCGTTCGATCGAGGTGTGTGGCATATCGAAGGCACATTGACAATGCCGGAGCGCACGGAAAATGCGCCCATACCGGCAATCGTGATCGTGCACGGGAGTGGGCCCATGTCACGTGATGGGGTCATGCCGGGACAAATTGGACTGGGGTTTGGATTTGATTTTCCAGTGTATAAAAAGCTCGCCGAAGGTCTAGCAAGGCGCGGTTTCGCTGTGTATCGTTATGACAAACGAACTTGCGGACAATTCAACGGCTGCTCGGACAAAGGTTTTACCTCGATTCCCTTCGAGATGCTCGAAAGTGCATTTTCCACGAAAGAATACGTGGGCGATGCCGTCGCGGCCATGGATGCGGTGCAAAAGATGCCGCAGATCGATCCCGACCATACATTTTTCATTGGCCACAGCGAAGGCGGCGAGCTCGTTCCGTTGTTATTGTCGGAACGTCCCAACGTGCGGGCGGGGGTGATGCTCGCCCCGCCATTTCATACGATGACAATCGTTTTGGAACAACAAAGCGAACGATTACGATGGGCATACACGACGATTGGCGATACGACGCGTGCGCTCGAGGAAAGCGCTGAACTCAGCGACGCAGCGCATTCGCTCGAACTTCTCGAAAATGGAACGCATTTGGGCGGATTGATTCTGGGTCAACCACCAGGCTTATGGGCGTCGTGGCTAGAAATTGCCAAGAAGGCGCCAGGCGTGGCTCGCGATATCGAGCAACCGCTGCTCATATTGGGCGGTGGTTATGATTTCAACGTCGCCGTTTCGGAAATCGATTCGTGGAACCAATGGCTCGCGTCCGCGAAACAGCAGCACCACAAGGTCCAAGTTTTCCCCTGCGTGACCCATGCGCTCAACTGCATTACGCAGCCCGATCCAGCGCGCGTTCGCGCTACCGACATTGGTCGGGACATCGACCCGGGATTGCTCGACGCAATCGTTTCGTTTTTGCAAACCCATTGAAGCGGAGCAGCGAGGGAGCGCACGGCTGCGGAAGAGGTAAGACAGCGACGCGTCGATTTCGCGCCGCTGTCTTTGGGCGCCTGCAATCAGGGCATCACGATTGCTTTTTCGAATGCCGCGACGTCGACCTCATGTCGCCATTGGATGCGAGCTTTGGCGTTATTCATGAGAAATGTGTCGCATGCCGCAGAAGGCGTATTTCCTGGCACATCAGCGGCGCATTCGGTGACGTATGCGGTATAGTCGTCGCGCGTTTTCCACAAACTGCTGCCACCCAAGAAGGAATGCTCGAGGGTATTCCGCACCATTTTCTTCAATGGCAAGTAGCCCAAGTCATGCTCTTGCACGGCGCGTACGTATTCGTCGAGAATTTCGATCCGCAGAATGCCCTCGTCATCCGTCGACAAACCGACCGGAACGTTTGCCGCGAGATAGGCGCCAATTGGGTGACCAGTGCCCTTCATGCCCAAGAGTTGGTCATTCGACGTCAGGTTGATTTCGACAAACACGCCTTTCGTGGCCATCGTCATCAAGAGGTCCATCGACCCTGCGCCGAACGATTCACCAAGCACATCCGCCCCATGCCCAATACGCTCGGCGCCCGCAATATCGACAGCATTACGAACGTGGTATGTCAAATGCGCTTGACCCTGCATCGTCATGGGTAAAACCTCCGGAATGAGTTCTCCGGCGTGCAAACCGACGTGCACAGTTCGTCGCGACATATCTTTGTCGTTGAAGGCGCGCAAAACTCCGACCGCGGTCATGGAATCGTCGTAATACATCAACGAATTTGCATGTTCTTCCGGAGAAACCAAGTTCACGCCGACGACTTGCGGCACCGATTGCGCGAGTTCGAACGCAAAAACCCATTGTCCGAATACGTATTCGCGTGTTCGCGTGCGATTCGCTGCCACGATTAGACCCACCTCGACGTTGCACCCCACATCGGCCATGGCCGTACCACAATTGAGCAACGTATCCGAACCTGTAAGGGAATTAGCGATATTCGTTTTGGCGGTAGCGAGGGCTGTCGCAAATGCTGGATCCGAAATGATGTCCATCCGCCTCTGCAGCAACGTCGCTTCGTTCCACGTGTCCCCCATCATGAATTTGGTTTCCGCCACGGAACCAATCGCGCTGGACCCAAACCCTTGCATGAGTTCGATATAGAGCTGGTGGTTCCGTCCTGCGGTCGAGCGGACCTGAGCAACCATATCATCGCTACGTGCATCCGTGAGAATGGCGCCAAACTTGCCGAAAGCATCGAAGAAGTGCTGGTGGCCTTCCAAAAGCGTCCCCGTGAATCCCTCCATCGACCATGCCTGGAGCATTGCATCATAAAGCGCTTGGTTTGTCAGGGCGTCCGACATCGGGACAGTACCCATTGCACAAGGCCCTGCCGACGCAAATCCCGTCATTTGGTTGAAACATGCGCCATCTGCAGCGCCCCATTCAATCATGCTTTCGGGAGTCACCGCGCCAGAGGTGTGATTATGCAAGTCCGCACCTTTGGGCATCTTGTCGAGGAATTGCCTTAATGCCGGTGCATCGCCTTTCACCATGTCCAGCTTCGCCGCAACCTGCTCCTCGACCGACATTCCTCCGCCAGAACCGCCACCACCTTGCCCGGCTGCGCCACCCGCGCCTCCACCACCATCACCACCTGCTCCTCCGCCACCTTGCCCCGCTTCCCCACCCGCTCCTCCACCACCATTGCCACCGGTACTCGGCGGCGTCGTGGGGTTTTCGTCACAGCCCATGACGCCCAAAGCAAATGCTACGAAGACCGGAAAAAAGAAATGATTCCGCATGCTCCTATCTCCCTGGCGCCCTAGATTATCCCATTAAGCGTGTAAGCCATGGCGATTGCCTTTGCACGGACACGAGCGCCTCATCGTATTGTATCGGGTTTTCGAGCACTTGCAAATTCAATATGATCGCCCCAAGATTTCAGTTCGATGTAGTTAGTTGCAATCAATCATACGTTCATAACTTCATTGAATGCAATACCGCATGATGACGCGCCTCGACTTTGCCAAGCCCGAGCCAGATCACCATGTCCCTCGAACTTCGACAAACCAACACGGTTGACAAACACTACAAAACGTTACGCAAGGACATGTAAACAGCTGGTTCACGTTCGAATTTCGCATCGAATTCCCTCGAATACCCCTATACGAAGTAGACCGGAAGCACTACATTCGTCTATGTCGATCTGAGCGGAAGCGAGAACAATTCGTGAATTCCAGCAATAGCGGTGCAGCGCCCGGTAGTGAATACACCGTCACGCCATTGGCGATTGATTGGCTCTTTCAGCACGCACTGGATCCACTTTTCTTGGCGCGACCGGATGGAACCATCCTGCGGGCGAATGACGCAGCAACGCGTATGCTCAGGATGACCGAAAAACAAATTCAGGCCGGGGGCCGAGCTGCGCTTGTGGTGCCCAATCAAGATTTGCAGAATATCTTGAAAGTCCGCCAAGAGACTGGCTCGGCTCGCGGCATACTACATATGCGTCGAGGCGACGGGACCGAGTTTGTCGCGGAAGTAACGACGGCGGTTTTGCCCATTGCCAACGGCGAACTTTCCTACGTCATGTTGCGCGACCTCACCGAGCAGGAACGGAATGCGCAGGCATTACGCGAAAGTGATGAACGATATGCGGCGATTTTTGAAAAAACCCCGGTGCCCATTCTATTGACGACCTTGTCCGAGAGCACCATCGTCAATGCCAATCCTGCATTTCTCCGGCTTTTCGAATGCGAAGCGGACGAAGTGATTGGCCGGACACCAATCATGTTGGGATTGGGTACTCCGGAAGATCGTGCCGAGGTTCAAAAGGTGTTTCAACGAGACGGCTTCGTGCGCGACATGAGGGTGACGCGCCGGTCTCGGTCGGGCGAGCCGCGAAAACTTTCTTTGAGTGTCGAAACGGTCTCCATTGCGGGCAAACCTTATGTGTTGACGATTGCGCTCGATATGACCGCCCAGGTGAACGCGGAGAACGCGCTTCGGGCAAACGAAGAGAAGCTTTCTTTATTCGTAAAACAAGCCCCGACAGCCATCGCCATTTTTGATCGCGAAATGAATTATCTCGCGCACAGTCGTCGATTTCTTGCCGATTTCGGTTTGCCCGAGCAGAGCCTCGTTGGGCGTTCTCATTATGATGTTTTTCCTGATCTACCCCAAGCCCTCATTGACGTGCACCGCCGATGCTTGGCGGGCGCTTCCGAACGCTCCGAAGAAACACCTTTGGTTTCGCCCGACGGGAAAGTCGCTTGGTATCGATGGGAGTTGGTACCTTGGATCGACGCACAGGGCGAAATTGGCGGGGTGGCGCTTTTCTCGGAACGCATCACCGAATTGAAAAACGCTCGCGAAAAGATTGCGAATCAAGAGCGGCTGCTGGCAAACGTCATTGATGGTTCGCCCTCTTTCATCAAGGCACTCGACCACGACGGGCGAATCATGTTCGCCAATGAAGCGAGTGCAAGTTTGCTCGGAAAAACCAAAGCGGAGATCGTCGGAACACACGCGTCGACGATTTTACCACCCGATCGCATAAATTGGGTCATGCAGCGCCACGCCGAGGTCATGGCTACCGGCGAACCGCAAACCGTGGAAACCACTCTCGCGACCGGCAACGGACCCATTTCGGTCATCGCCACGCGTTATCCATTACGAGATACCGCGGGTCACATTTATGGCACGGCGTCCGTCATGACGGACATAACGTCGCAAAAACGCATTGAAGATGCACTGCGCTGCAGCGAACAACAAACGCGAGACGCGCTCGAAGCCCTCGAAAAAGCGCTCGAGGTCACCCGACGAACCGAAGAAAAACTCCAACAAATGCAAAAAATGGAGGCGATTGGCCGTCTTGCCGGAGGTGTCGCTCATGATTTCAATAATTTGCTCACGGTCATTCTCGGCAATAGCAGCGAAGTGTTGGCGTCTCTGAACCCCGCCGATCCTTTGCGCGAGGTCATGAGCGAAATTGAAAAAGCCGGGCAACGAGCAGCTGCCTTGACGCGGCAATTGTTGGTGTTTAGTCGCAAGCAGATACTGGAGCCGCGAATCGCAAACATCAACGACGTGATTACGGGCGCGGAAAAGATGCTCCGACGAATCGTGGGTGAAGATATCGAGCTGACGTTGCTCTTGGATTCTCAGCCGCAATGGTGCAAGGTTGACAAAGGACAATTCGAACAAGTTTTGCTCAATCTCGTCGTCAATGCGCGCGATGCAATGATCGACGGCGGGAGATTGACGATAGAAACAACGACGCTATTTCTCGATGCGCATTACGCGGCAGAACATCCGGAAATCAAAAGCGGCGACTATGTGCGCGTCGTCGTGTCGGACACGGGCATTGGCATACCGAAGGACGTGCAGCCTCATGTCTTCGAACCATTCTTTACGACCAAGGGCGTTGGTCAAGGAACGGGGCTCGGGTTGTCGACCGTGTACGGCATTATCCGGCAAAGTGGCGGTATGATTTGGCTCTACAGCGAACCCGGCCAAGGAACGTCGTTTCGAATTTATTTGCCTCGACAAAACCAAGGTATTGGTGACTTGGTTGCCCCGACGGCCCCTATCTCGACGACTCGTGGCAAGGAAGTCGTTTTGCTCGTAGAAGACGATGAGCAAGTCCGCAATACGATTGCCGGGATTTTGCGACGCGCTGGTTATCACGTCATTTCGGCAGCAAACGGTGGCGAAGCATTGCTCATTTGCGAAGACCATCCGGGGACGATTCATCTGTTGCTCACCGATGTCGTCATGCCCAAGCTCAATGGGCGAAAATTGGCGGAACGCCTGCACCAAATACGCCCACAAATGCGCGTCGTTTTCATGTCCGGCTATACCCAAAACGTCGTCTTGCACCACGGCATGCTCGATCCACACCTGGACTTCCTCGCCAAACCGATCACGGGCGACATTCTTTTGACGAAGGTGCGCGAAGTGCTCGATCGATGACCCAGCAATCGAAGTTCCTTGTCAAAGCGAACAATAAACGCTTGCGCCGGTATGCTACGACCACTTATCATGAAGCGCTCACCCACGAACCAAGAGAAGCTTCATGACTGACATCACCAATGGCGAGTGGCATTTCATTGGCAAACATGGAGTCCGTTTCGAGCCCCCGGATCTGATTTTCAGTCGTCCCGATGGCGACATGTCCGTCGACGAGCATCTACAACTGATCAAATTCGTTCAATGCATACCCCAACCGCCCAAGGGGCTCATTGGGCTCATCGACGCCGGCAAAGGAGGTCGAGTCGATCCCGCGGCGATGAAAATGCCCGAAGTGCGCCAACACAGTCGCAATCACCGCGCAGTGGTCTATTTCAATGCGCGTTTTTATCATCGCACCATCATTGCCCTTTTTCAACGAGTCAACAAAATTCTGAAAATTTCCGACCATGATATCCCAATCATGATTTTCGATACGGAAGCGGAAGCACGAGCATGGGTTGATACCTTCCGGAATCACGGTTGAAGTATTCCGCAGTGAAGTCGTTTGGTTTGGTTCGGAGCACAGAAACGAACCTTGCGCCTCGGCACCACGTCGTGTATGGCAAGGCCATGATGCTCGACAAACGTTTTCATCGTTTCGTTCACCCCATTTTCATGGCGTCGCTCCTCGCTGCCCAGGCTTGCGCCGCAGCTCCGCCACCTGCAACTGTAGCTCCAGCGCCCATCGCTGGCCCGACAAACCCGCTCACCCCAACGCACGCGGCTCCCAATGCATTGCCCGCGTCCCCAGTAAAAGAAGCACATCCGGATACTCACCCACTCGCAGCCGACGTTGCCGCATTTCGTCGAGTCCTCGAGACGCACATTTCGCCAGATGGCTCGCGCGTTGCCTATCTGCTCAGCATTCCTTCATTTGACCCCAAAGCAAAACCGTCAGACAGCGATTTCATGGGCGGGTGGAAACTCGAACGGCAAATTTTCGTGGTCGATCGGGCTGGTGGACAACCACGACAATTGACCCGCAACGAAAATCCCGCCTTCACATTCCGATGGTCCCCAGATGGACGCTCGATCGCCTTTCTCCGCAAACAAGGCAATGCCGTGAAACTCCACATCATGCCTCTGGACGGTGGAGAACCAGAAATCATCGATACGGGCAAACTCGAACCTCAAGACTTCGAATGGTCGAATCACGGTGATTTCATTGCGTTTACGGCGGAAGTACCCCGCAACGATGCCCAAAAAGACGCGGACTTTCGCAGTGGTGGCGTATTCAACGAAGCTACGGATTATCGCTCCGCCGCCTTGCACGTCGTTCCACGCGCTGGAGGTCAACCGCGACGCGTCACCCCCGGCCCCGAAAATGTCGTCTCGTTTGTCTGGTCCCCGAATGACAAACAGTTTTTTATGACCACATCCCGCAATGGCGATCCGTATGAAGTTTCGGACGAACTCAGCGCTCGCGTCATTGCTGCTGCCGACGGCGCACTCTTCGCCGATCTCGAACCCAAACCTCGCACCTTGAATTCGATTCGATGGTCGCCCGATGGTTCCAAAGTCTCCTATTTGCGTGGAGACGACACGCTCTCGCTCCTCAATACGCTCATTGTTTACGATATCGCCTCGAAAACCACCTCGAAAGCCACGAACAGCCTGGACCTGACCATTCACGGATATACATGGGGCGCTGATTCGAAGCGCCTATTCTTGACCATCGACGAACGCACGTACACGAAAATCGTCCAAATTCCTGCGGCAGGTGGAGCCGCCAAAGACCTTGGAAAGACGAATCGAGTCCTCGTTGGCGGGATTGGTTCTCCCGATGCTTCAGGGCGTTTCTTGGCCGTCATTTCGGCAATGGGGACCGAAACTGCCACACCGAGCGTTTTGGAAATCGAAAAAGCCTCGGCTCGCCCGGTGGCCCAGCCAAACCCACAGGTTGCGGGATGGAAGCTGAGCAAGCCAGAAATTGTCAAATGGAAAAATAGCGAAGGAAATGACCTCGAAGGCATTTTCGTTCCGACGCCGCACGTTGCCGCAGGACAAACCTCTCCGCTCGTCGTCATGCCCCACGGAGGTCCCGACGCAGCGTCGCAAGAATCATTTTCTATGTGGGGTCAGTATTTTTCGGCGCGTGGATATTCGGTTTTCATGCCCAACTACCGCGGAAGCACAGCGTATGGCCATGCGTTTTACGCGGCCAATCGTGGACGTCTCGGGGAAATCGAATTCAAAGACATCGAAAGCGGCGTCGATTCTTTGATTGCAGCAGGAAAAGCCGATGCTTCGCGCCTCTATTATGGCGGCTGGTCCTGGGGCGGATATCTCACTGCCTGGACCATCGGCAATACCAAACGTTATCGGGCAGCGATGGTCGGCGCTGGCGTCACCGACGTCGTGGGCCAATACGTCCTGTCCGACATCAACCACGGTCAATCCGCGTTATGGGAGTTCAAAGGCAATCCCTGGAAAAACCTCGAAACATTCGATAAATCGAATCCAATGCGCCTCATGTCCCGCGTCGTGACCCCCACGCTCGTGGCCCATGGAGACAACGACGCCCGCGTCCCGGCATTCCAAGGATTGCTCGTCTACCGCGCACTCAGCGATATGGGCGTGGAAGTCAAACTCTTCAAGTACCCGCGCGAGCCGCACGGATTCCGCGAGCCGGCGCATACGGCACATTTATTTGCAAATTGGGCGGCCTGGTTCGACGCACATTGAGCACGTTCGTCCAGACCACCCCCGCCTTCAGCCGTCGTCCTTCAGCAAGAAATCGTTATTGATCGCCTTGAAGGACAAACGCCCCTGCAATGTCCGCGAATAGGTCTCGACGAGCGGTCGGATGACGATCCCCTCTTTGCGGTTTTTCGTTCCGACATAATTGCCCCGCGCGGCTTCGAGCCACCCGTCGAGCGTATGCACGAAATTCGCGGCTTCGTCGCCGCGCACGACGCGTTCAATGGGCACCGTTTTCAAACCATGCTCTTTGCAGAAATCGAGCATGGCCTGAAGATCGAGATACTTCCCAGCCTTGACGTCATACACGTTGAACATGAATACGTCGAGCTCGGGCAGAGCCAGCCGGTTTTTCTGAATTCCAGGACCGCAGAGTTCCCCTTGCACCGCATACCCCGCGGGCAAACGTTCCGGAAGACGATATTTCTCGGCCATGGCCCACAATTTGTTCTCGCCTGGTTTGATCGTAAAATTTCGCGAACACACCAAAAACTCGCCATCGATGTCCCGGTAAAACGTCGCGGACGAACCATCGTACTTCGTGGCCACGTAAAACTCTTTGCCGCGAATTTCCTCCAGCACCCCGAGCGCCGACTGCACCCGAATCTCGTCCGTTTTCGGCACCCGCGGAGGAAAACCGCCCGCCGTTTCGCGCACCTCGCGTGCGTCCGGTAAAACTGGCTCGTATTTCGTCACGCCGAGCCTTTCCCGTACGTCGGTCCCCACTTCGGGTACATCGCCATTCAAAATGCCCACGGGCAGCGCCAATCCTTGCGACAACACGCCGCGCAATTTCACAGTCTTGACGCGAAAACTCCGCGGCCGCATGAATTCGGCCCAAGGCACACCTTCAGGCAAAATGCTATCGATTTCAAAAAATACACACCTATCGCCAACCTGAAACTCGCCCTTCTTGGTGACCACGGTCCATCCCATCACGCGGGCCTGCTCAATGAGATCAGCACCTTCAATCGGAGCGAGGGAATCAATGACCTGAATCGAGACGAGTTTTCTTTCCATGGGCGCCTCCTTCGTTCGACGCGGACATTTATTTCACGACCCTCATTATTTTTTGTAATTCAGGGCGAAAGAGCTGCTGGCTGATGAGGTCCCCGCGTCTTTGGTACCCAGCCGTGCGAAATGGGAGACGGTTTTTTCGGATCGGGCTGAGCTGGCGGTTTCCACAATCGCGGATCGTTATCGGCCGCAGCATCCGGCGCGGCATCCGCACAACAACGAAATGAAACGAAATAATACGTGAACGACGGCTCGTGACTCACCGTCATCGGACGACACGCATTACGCACATGCCCCCATGCTCCGCCTTTGAGCCCCGCCCATTTCGATTTTTTGTAATTCTTTTCGGCATTCACCCATTCATCGAGGTTCCCCGTCAAGTCATAGACCCCGAAATCACTTTTGCACCCTGGCCGCTCACCACTCGAAACACTCTGGTCGAGACGAAACAATTCCGGATCTTGGATGGTTTTGTCTTTTGAATAAATCTTGTCGAGCGTTGGTTGAAGCCACGGATTGTCGATGTTGCACACCGCGGGATCTCGTTTGTACCCATAAGGAAATGGTTTTTTGTTCGGGCCTTCGCACGCCGAAACCCATTCGCTCTCCCAGCACAGGCGTTTTCCCTGTTCTTGGCACATGCCGAGCGCATCGTACCAATCGACCATCACGGGCGGATGCGCGCCAGGCTGGTTTGGATATTCGTACTTGTCGATGCAATAACGCTGGCGTCGCAACTTCGTCGTGCAGCGCTGCGGATCCTGGGCAAACTCATTGCAAATCACGATTCGATTGGCCGTGTTGTACGAACTGTTCAGACAATGCAGATCGACTTCGGGACAATACGTCGTGTCGACGTAAACCATGTCGTCTGGACACATCGCCACGGGTTTGTCACGCGGAACTTCGACCACTCCAGCGTCGGGATCCACGGACATCTGCGCAGCATCGGGCTCGTGTGCATCCGCGCCGGCGTCGACGGGCGATTGCGATGTCGGCGGCACGGGAACGGGAATCTTTGTGGCGTGTGTTGGCACTTCGCTTTGACCACCACATGCGGTGAGCGTGAGCAGCAGAACAAGCGCATGGATCGAGTAGGAAGGTCGAGCGTGCGCGAAAAAAATTCGTTTTTTTGAAGTTGATCGTCCGCGGTTCATTTTCGATCGCCTGCTCGTCGTCTGGTGATACCTTGCCGTCCCTCGCATGAAAATCCACGAGTATCAAGCAAAGCAAATCTTCGCTCGTTACGGCGTCCCCGTACCGAAGGGTGAGCCGGCGTTTACCGTCGACGAGGCGGAAGCTGGGGCAAAGAAACTCATCGAAGCAACAGGAAGCCCGGTTGTCGTCGTCAAAGCGCAGATCCACGCAGGTGGACGAGGCAAAGGCGGCGGGGTGAAAGTGGCCAAGGGAGGAGCTTCCGAAGCCCGAGAGCTTGCCGAAAAAATCCTCGGCATGCAACTCGTCACGGTACAAACGGGTCCGGCGGGACAAAAAGTCCGTCGTTTGTACATCGAAGCAGGCGCCGACATCGACCGCGAACTGTACTTGGCCGTGTTGCTGGATCGTGATCGTCGGCGCATTGCGATCATGGGCTCGCGTGAAGGCGGCATGGACATCGAAAAGGTCGCGCATGACACGCCGGAAAAAATTCACACGTTGCATGTCGATCCGGTCCTCGGTTTGGCGCCGTTCCAAGCCCGCAAACTCGCTTATGATCTAGGTCTTGGGGCCAAAGAAACGATGAAGCAGTTCGTGTCGCTCGTCGACAAACTCTACAAGTGTTTCTTGGCTGAAGATTGTTCGCTCATTGAAATCAATCCGCTCATCGTGACGAAGAAGGGCGACATCATTGCGCTCGATGGCAAGATGACGATGGATGACAATGCGGAAATTCGGCATCCGGAATGGGAAAAACTCCGGGACGAAGACGAAGAGGATCCGACGGAGCTCGAAGCGAAGCGTGTGGGTATTTCGTACGTGTCGCTCGACGGAGATATCGGGTGTCTCGTCAATGGCGCGGGATTGGCGATGGGCACGATGGACATCATTTTGCATTACGGGGGCAAACCCGCGAACTTCCTGGACGTGGGTGGTGGCGCCTCGCAAGAGCAAGTGAAAAAAGCGTTTCAGATGATCCTGAACAGCGACAAGGTCAAAGGCATTTTCGTCAATATCTTTGGCGGGATCATGCGTTGCGACATCGTTGCTTCGGGGATCGTCGCGGCGACGAAAGAGCTTGGTTTGACCGTTCCGCTCGTCGTTCGCCTCGAAGGAACGAACGTGGATGCGGGACGCAAGATTCTCGACGAGAGTGGCCTGACGATTCAAAGCGCATCGTCGATGGCCGACGGCGCGCAAAAGATCGTCGCCGCAGTCAAAAACAACGCGGCGGCCTGATGGTGCCCGGACAAACAAGGATTCGATAACGATGAGCATCCTGGTCAACAAAGATACGCGCGTCGTCATTCAAGGCATCACGGGCGAATACGGGTCACAACATGCCCGTGCGTGCATTGCTTATGGGACGAAAGTCGTCGCGGGTGTTACGCCCGGACGATCGGGCCAAAAATTCGAAAATTCCGTACCGATGTTCGATACTGTCGAGCAAGCGGTGCGTCATGAAGGAGCCGACGTTTCGTGCATTTTCGTGCCGCCCGTAGGCGCCGCTGATGCCATTGCGGAGGCGGTCGATGCTGGTTGTCGCCTCGTCATTTGCATCACGGAAGGCATTCCGGTGCTCGACATGGTGAAGGTGCGTCGGTATTTGGAAGGCAAACCGACGCGTTTGATTGGGCCAAACTGCCCCGGAATCATTACGCCGGGAGAATGCAAGATTGGCATCATGCCGGGACACATTCACAAACCGGGCAACATTGGTGTGCTCTCGAAATCAGGCACGCTGACGTATGAAGCGGTCGGCCAATTGACGGCGCTCGGTATTGGGCAATCGTCGTGTGTCGGCATTGGTGGTGATCCTGTCGCCGGAATGGACTTCATCGACGTGCTCGAGCTCTTCAACAATGATCCAGACACGCACGGAGTCATCATGATTGGCGAAATTGGTGGCGGCGCTGAGCAAAAAGCGGCGGCGTGGATCAAAGCCAATATGAAAAAGCCCGTTGCCGCATTGATTGCAGGACGCGCTGCGCCTCCGGGCAAACGCATGGGTCATGCGGGGGCGATCATTTCCGGAGGCAAAGGTACAGCCGCCGAAAAGATTGCAGCCCTCGAAGATGCCGGCGTCGCCGTTGCCCCCACCCCCGCCGAAATGGCCGCGACGCTCGCGAAGCTGCTCCCGTAAATCCGCCCCTCAATCCTCTTCCAATCGCCGCGCCACGAGCCGAGCTTCGTGGCGCCCGCGTTCGTTCCATCCTTCGCCATGCGAAACGATGACGAAATTCGCGCACAATTCGGGCAATTCGCCGTCTTCGAGCAGATAGGGCGCACTTGGTTTTTCATGACGCACCAAATTGGACCGCGTCGGATGTTCGATGGCGAGTAGTCCCGTGGGGGACAAAAGTTGCTCGTATTTGGGGAATAGGGAACGATCGAGGTAATGCATTTGCAAAATGAAATCCCAAGGACCGTCGGGAAGGGTTTCATTCTCCAAATCCATGACCCGCGTCACGATGTTCACCCCTGCTTCTTTGGCGCGCTTTTCGGCAATTTCAATGGCCACCGCCGAAACATCGACCAAGGTCACCTCGAACCCGCGCTGGGCAAACCATATCGCATTTCTTCCCGCGCCACCGGCAACATCCAGCACCCGGCCGGATTTGGGAACGAGCTTTTCATCCGCCGTCTCGAGCCACGCAAGAAGCCACTGCGACGGCTCCTCGGACGGCGAATTCTCCGTGTAGCGAGCATCCCATTTCGTGCGATCAGCTTCCGCCATGACCTTCAGCGCCCCGTCCGAAATGAATCCGTGGCCATTACGAGCTCATGCGTAATTCCGGGTTCGAATGCCGAATGTCCAGCATCGGGCACGATCCGCAATTCTGCTTCGGGAAAAGCGCGGTGCAAGTCCCACGCTGCTTTCATGGGACAAACGACGTCGTAACGCCCATGGACGATGATCGTTGGAATGTGCCGAATGCGGCTGACGTCATCGAGCAGCTGCGTGTCGCGCTCGAAAAACCCATTGTGAATGAAGTAATGGCATTCGATACGGGCAAATGCCAAACTAAATGAATCGCCGGAACATCGTTCGATTTGCGCTTGATTCTCGAGCAAATACGTGGTTCGTCCCTCCCAAATACTCCACGCCCGCGCGGCCTCTTGGCGCACCTTTTCATCTTCACTCGTCAATCGCGCATAATACGCCTTGACCATGTCGCCACGTTCGTCTTCTGGAATGGGCGCCAGGTATCCTTCCCACGCATCCGGATACAAAAAGCTCGTCCCACCCTGGTAAAACCAATCGGTCTCCCACTTTTGCAGCAAGAATATGCCGCGTAAAACGAGTTCCGTGACGCGCTCGGGGTGTTTTTCGGCATAAGCCAAAGCCAACGTCGACCCCCACGAACCGCCAAATACTTGCCACTTCTCGATACCCAAATGGTCCCGGAGCTGCTCCATGTCCGCAACCAGATGCCACGTCGTATTGTCCACGAGCGACGCGTGCGGCGTGCTTTGGCCCGACCCCCGCTGATCGAAAAGCACGATTCGATAATGCTCAGGATCGAAAAAGCGCCGCTGCTTTCCATCCGTGCCGCCACCAGGCCCCCCATGAACAAAAACAACCGGCTTTCCTTGCGGATTGCCCGATTCCTCAAAATACAACTCGTGTACATCGTCAACACGAAGGCGCCCAGTACGGTAGGGCTCGATCGGCGGATACAGCGTGCGGCGTGCTGCGCGGTCCAACATGGCGCCGGACTTTGCCAGAGACAACGCGCCGTGTCCATCCCCCATAACCATTTTCATCACGCAATCATGAACCCGACATCGACGAATACGTAACAAAAATTACCAAACAATCACCGGCTCGGGGGCTTTTCTTTTGTGCTGCCCTGACCTACGATGAGGTTTGCACCGAATTGGGCCTCGCACACCGCGGTTTGCCCCGAAGGACCGTGCGAGTCCCTCCGCCGAGTCGTTCATCAGCGCTTGGAATTGCCAAGTGAAGGAGGTGTGCGATGGGAGGTTTTACCAGGAAGTGGCAACGAATGACGAGTGGCTCGTTCGCGTTGCTGACGTTTTTGATTCCAAACCTGGCGCTGGCGCAAGCGCCGAAGTTTTCGCCAAGTCGTTTGCCATGGCAAACTCCGTCTACATTCGTCAAGACACCATTGTTCGATAATGATTGGGCTCGCGTCGTGTCCGACACGCAGCAACTTCTCGACCGACTTTCTACGCCCTCGACGTTTCGAAATGCCGTGATCATCGATGCCGTCGCCCAAGCAGTAGCGACCCAATCCATTTGGGCAACGAATCGTTCTTCCTCTTCACCCCCAGCCCCCAAACCGCCCAGCTTACGCATTGCAGCAATCCACGCGACCTTGGCGCCCGTGGAATATACCAGCCGCGTGGCGGCAGAATCGCGAGACTCGAACGGAGTCTTGGTCGGAATGAAATTTCATTGGGTCGACTGATTTCCAACAGCCAAGAACGATTCCTTCATCGTCTACCGTTGTCTCCGCCCGCATATCGTGCAATCGTGCACATAAACGGTACTGCGTGGAGTGATGACGATGAAATCAGCGATTCAAGCCTTGTCTTTTCTAGCCCTCACGGTGTGGGGTTGCTCGAGTTCACCGAATTCATCAACCACCGGAGATTCGACGTCGTCTTCCTCCAGCGGCGGAGCTGGTGGCGAAGCGGGTACGGGCGGCACGGGAATGTCGAGTTCTTCTTCGTCGGGAATGGGTGGTGGTGGCGGTATGATGCCGATTGAAATTCCGGCCAATCCATTTGCCAGTCATCCGCTTGCGTACCCCCAAGGGTCCATTTTGCCCAGCAATGGAAGTCAAGCCGAACTCGACAAAGCCACGAGCGATTTTTACGATACATGGAAAAGCAAGTATTTGATCGCCGGGTGCGGAATGGATCGTTATTACATCGAAACGAAAACCGAATCGGGAAACCTGACGGTATCCGAAGGCCACGGTTACGGAATGATGCTCACCGCCATCATGGCCGGATACGATCCCGACGCGCAAAAAGAATTCGATGGATTGTATTGGTATTTCCGAGACCATCCGAGCGGCATTTCGCCGGACCTCATGTCCTGGTACCAAGACACGTCGTGTGCAAATGCGCAAGGCGAAGACAGCGCCTCCGACGGCGATATCGACATCGCGTTTTCCCTCCTGCTCGCGGACAAACAATGGGGAAGCTGCGGCGCCATCGATTACAAAGCGGAAGCCTTGAAGGTCATTCAAGCCATCAGCACCCACGAGCTCGATATGAACAAGAAGTATGTTCTTCTTGGCGAT
Organism: Polyangium sp. (in: bacteria); assembly: GCA_035437985.1. Taxonomy (GTDB): domain Bacteria; phylum Myxococcota_A; class Polyangia; order Polyangiales; family Polyangiaceae; genus Polyangium. The sequence continues at coordinate 19,638 of DAOMZH010000058.1, forward strand.
TGGGCCAATCCGAGCAGCCCCAATTTTTATAATTCCACTCGCTCCAGCGATTTCGTCATCGACCATTTCCGCAGTTATGGTGCAGCCTCGGGCGACGCATTCTGGACCAGCCTCGTTGACAGCACGCATTCCCTCATAACGACCATGCAATCGCAACACAGCCCGGCCGCAGGTCTTTTACCTGACTTCATTCGATCGCCCCTCAATTCGCCCATGCCCGCCGGAGCCAATTTCCTCGAAGGGCCCAATGACGGCGCTTACGATTACAACGCCTGTCGCGATCCTTGGCGCCTCGGCACCGATTACCTCGTTTCCGGCGACGTGCGCGCCAAACAGGAACTCACGAAGCTCACGAATTGGATCAAAGGGAAAACCACAGGAGATCCAACGAAAATTCGCGCCGGGTATCAACTCGATGGCACCGCGAGCAATGGCTCGAATTACATGACGATGGCTTTCGTTGCGCCGTTTGGTCCCGCGGCGATGATCGATTCCGCCCATCAAGCATGGCTCGACGCCATTTGGCAAACGACCGCGGGTGCTGCATCCGAAGGTTATTACGAAGATAGCATCAAGCTTTTTTCGATGATCGTGATGTCGAAGAATTGGTGGGCGCCCGAAGCAAGACCGGCCGTTTGCAATAAATGACGAAACGGTAAGATTCTATTGAAGTATCGTCGCGAGCGACCGACGATTTCGGGCGCGCAGCAGATAATTCAACAGAATGTCAACGCGACCAGAGCTTCACGCCTCCACGCAGGCCCGCAACATTATCGACGATCACGACGTTCTCGGGCAATTTCTTCGTTTCGACATACCGCGCATTTCCCCCGCCCAAATACAATTTGCGATAATTGAAAATCGGCGCGATCTGCGCGATGATTTTGCGCACGCGGGAATTCCATTTGCGTTTCCCAATCGCTTTGAGCTGGGCGTTGGAAATGCGTTCTTCGTAGGTCCTCTTGTTACGAAACGGGTGATGACCGAATTCGACGTTGGGTACGTAGTGACCATCGATGTACAAGCCAAACCCCATGCCCGTCCCGAGCGTCACCAGGATTTCCGTGCCGCGACCTTCGATCACCCCAAAACCCTGGAGGCCACAATCATTGAGCGCGCGTACCGGTCGATTCGTACGGCGGCTCAATTGTTCCGCCAACGCAATTCCACCCCAACCATCCCCAAGGTTTGGCGCGGTATGCGTCACGCCCTCGACCACGACGCCGGGAAAACCCACGGATACCCGGTCGAATTCGCTCATCTGCGCAAGCAACTCGTCGATGGCTGCAAATACAGCCGCAGGTATGGCCGGACTCGGCGTGCGAACACGAATACGTTCGGTCAACGGCGTCGCATCCTCGCCAAGCACCATTCCCTTGATTCCGGTTCCGCCAATATCGATACACAACGTACGCATGGCGCCGATGGTCCACTATCTCGCGCCCGAAAGCTAGATCGATTTTGCCGGATGCGTCATGTTTTCAGGACGCACCACCTGATCGAACTGCTCGGCAGTCAATACCCCCATCGCCAACGCCGCTTCCCGCAACGATGTATTGTCAGCATGGGCCCTTCGCGCGATCTTGGCCGCCACATCGTATCCAACGAGGGGCACGAGCGCCGTGACGAGCATCAAGCTCCGCTCCAAATTTTCTGCCATCCGCGCTTCATTCGGCGCAATGCCCACTGCACAATGGTCATGAAAAGATTGCATCCCGTCCGCGAGCAACCGAATGGATTCCAGGCAAACATGGACAAGTAAAGGTTTTGTAACATTGAGCTGAAAATTGCCGCTGGCCCCGGCGACTTGAATCGCCACTCCATTTCCAAGCACTCGCGCGGCAATCATGAGCAACGCTTCCGATTGCGTCGGATTGACTTTTCCCGGCATCATCGAGCTTCCAGGCTCATTTTCGGGAATGATGACCTCCCCGAATCCCGCCCGAGGTCCACAGGAAAGCCACCGGACGTCATTGGCAATTTTGGACAAACTCGTGGCCAACGTCGTGAGCGCTCCATGAAGAGACACGACGGCCTCATGTGCAGCCAAAGCTTGAAACTTGTTTTTCGCCGTGACAAACGGAAGTCCGGTCAATCGAGCAATGGTCTCCGCAACCCGCTCTGCATAATCCGGATGCGTGTGCAGTCCCGTCCCCACCGCCGTCCCGCCGAGCGCCAGCTCGTACAGAAGTGGCATCGCGCGTTCGACGAGCGCCCGACACGTCTCCAATTGCGCCACCCATCCCGAGATTTCCTGTCCGAACGTAATCGGCGTAGCGTCCTGCAAATGAGTTCGTCCGAGTTTTACAATATTCGCGTATGTTCGTGATTTTTCGCGTAATGTCGCGTGGAGCGTGTCGAGGCTCGGGAGCAGTGATTTCGTGATTTCCGTAACGAGGGCGATATGCATGGCCGAAGGAAAGGCGTCATTGGAGCTTTGGCCGAGATTGACATCGTCGTTCGGATGGATGGGTTTTTTGGATCCGAGCACGCCTCCGGCCATTTCGATGGCCCGGTTCGCGATGACTTCGTTGGCATTCATGTTTGTCTGGGTACCACTTCCGGTTTGCCAAACGGAGAGCGGAAAGTGGTCGTCGAGTTTGCCCTGGATGACTTCGTCCGCGGCCGCCACGATGAGCTTGCATTTCGCTTCTGGGAGCAGGCCGAGGGAATGGTTTGTCAAGGCGGCAGCTTTTTTGACGATGCCGAGAGCTTCGATGAAACGGCTGGAAAACCGGTCGTTTCCAATGGCGAAATGGGCAAGCGACCGCTGCGTTTGCGCGCCCCAGTACCGAGAAGACTCGACTTCAATCGGGCCGAATGAATCGGTTTCGATGCGCATGACCCCTCCTGGCCTCCCCTTTACTTCGCCTCCGCATCTTTGCAACACCGAAACCCCTCCTCATACCCATAATCGTCTTCTTTGTGAAACCCGACGGTCGGACGACAACGACCACGCACCGGACCCCACCAGCCCCCCTTCAAGCCACTCCGATTCGGATATTTTTGCTTTGGTCGCTCCACCCATTCATTGATGTTGCCATTCAAATCGTACACGCCAAACGGCGATACGCACCGCGGAAGCGAGCCCGTCGGCAAACGTTGATCGAGTCGCGCCAGCTCCGCTTTGCATTCCGGCTTCGCCATGCAATTTTCGTATTTCTTCAACGTTTTCTCACGCTTGCGATACTCCCGATCAATGTTGCACGCCGTCGCGTCCCGCACGTACCCGTACGTGTACGGCAACATCGCCTCGCCCTCGCACGCGAAATTGAACTCCGCCTCCATGCACAAACGTTTGCCTTTGGCCTCGCACGACTTTTGCGCATCGCCCCAGGACACCAGCAATGCCGGGAGTTCGCCTTTCTGGTTTGGCCATTCATAACGGTCCATGCAAAAGCGCATCGGTACTCGCTTTTTTGAAAGACAAACCGAAGGCTCTTCGTACTTCAAACATCGCTCGCTCACCGTCGTCGCGTGTTTGCCCTCGCCCTCGTCGATTGCTTTTTTCTTCTTCTTTTGGTCTTTGTTGAATTCCGTATGGTGCTCCAGGCAATTCTGCTGCACCGAAGGACAATAATCGCCCGCGACGAGCACCATATCGTTCGGACATCCTTCGCTCGTCCCCGGTAAAACGTCGCCATCCGTTGCGGAGTCCGCATTTGCCGCGTCTACATTTGCATCGATATCGGCATCTGCCCCCATCGTCGCGTCATACGCTGCGTCCAATGCCGCCTCGAATGCCGCATCGGCGATCGCGTCGCTCGGCTTTTGCACATTGGTTTGCCCATCGGAACCGGCGTCTGTCGGGACAACCCCTCCGCCATTCGAACAAGCTGGCGCAGTCACCGACCCTGCAAGCGCGACGCAGAAAACAAAACCTAGCCCCAAACGACCGGAAAATGAACCCATCGCTCGTCTCTCAACCTAGTCTCGACCCACTATCGTCCGACTTCAACGCCCAGGTGCAGGAATGATTTTCAAGGTTTGGCGTTTACCATTCCGCTCGATTTCAATCGTCGTTTCCCGCCCCGGCTCCAAATCACCCAAAGCAAATACGTAATCATGCACGTTCGTCACGTCGTGCGTGCCGAGTTTCACGATCACGTCGCCCGCCAAAACTCCCGCCCGCGTCGCCGGTGAATCCGGGCGCGCACCCGTGAGTTTTACCCCTTTGCCGTCCCATGCATAATCCG
>DAOMZH010000059.1:0-23056 GCA_035437985.1 Polyangium sp. (in: bacteria)
CAGCGAATGTCCGCACGATCATTTTGGATCGGGACTGCATGCGACAGTTGCAGTGGACCCATGAAGTCGAGATCATCGCGCCTCGAATGATCTGAGTGGGATCAACAATCCTGCTCCATGAAGTATCAAGCGGTATGCGGTTGGCCTGAACCTGCGGGTTTGCCCAGGAACAAGGCGTTTCCGTCCGCTCGGAGGAGAAGACATGTCGGGGAAATTCGAGACTCTCGTAGATATGTTCGAGCGTTCCGTGAAGACCTACGCCAGCAACGATTTGTTCGGCGTGAAGAAGGACGGGACGTGGACTTGGACGAAGTACGGTGAAGTCGGCAAGTTCGTCGACAACTTCCGAGCAGGTTTGGCGTCGCTGGGGATCAAGCGTGGCGACAAGGTGGCGATCATCTCGAACAACCGCGTGGAATGGGCGGTTGCGGCGTACGCTTGTTACGGACTCGGAGCAGCGCTCGTGCCGATGTACGAAGCGCAGCTCGAAAAAGAATGGGTCTTCATCATCAACGATTGCGAAGCTGTGGCCGTCATTGCGGCGACGGACGAGATCTTCAGCAAGGCGCAAGAGATCCCGGCCAAAGCGCCGAGCCTGAAGCACGTCATTGGTTTGACCAAGCCGGCCAGTGATCCGAAGTCGTACGCCGCGCTGCTCGCAGCGGGCGCGAAAAGCCCAGTTCCGTCGATTCAACCGGATCCGAAAGACACGTCTTGTTTGATCTACACGTCAGGCACGACGGGTAATCCGAAAGGCGTGATTCTTTCGCACGGCAACATCATTTCGAACATCAACGCCGTGCACAACATGCTGCCGATGCGCACGACGGATCGGAGTTTGTCCTTCCTCCCGTGGGCCCATTCGTTCGGACACACGTGTGAACTTCACGGGTTGGTATCCGTTGGAGGACAAATCGCTTTGGCGGAAGCGGTGGACAAGATCATCGCGAACTTGGCGGAAGTGCACCCGACACTGTTGTTCTCGGTGCCGCGCATTTTCAATCGCATCTACGACAACCTGAACAAGCAGATGGCCAGCAAGCCGCCGATGATTCAAGCGTTGTTCAAGGCCGCCATCGCGGCTGCGACGAAGCTGCGCAAACAAGGCCCAGGGTCGCTCGGCATTGGCGAAAAATTGCAACTCGCCCTCGCGAAAAAACTCATCTTTGGCAAGGTCGTCGCGAAACTCGGCGGACGCATGCAATACGCGTTCAGTGGGGGTGCCGCTCTTTCCAAAGAAGTCGCCGAATTCATCGATGCTCTCGGGATCACTGTCTACGAGGGTTATGGTTTGACCGAGACAAGCCCCATTGCGACAGCCAATCGCCCGGGAGCACATCGGATCGGCAGCGTGGGCAAACCCATCGAGTTCGTGAAGATCGTCATCGACAAGGAAGCTTCGGGCGATCCGAAACACGGGGAGATCGTGATTCACGGGCCGAACATCATGCAGGGCTACCACAACCGGGATCAGGAGAACGCCGAGGTGTTCACGGAAGATCGAGGCTTCCGCTCGGGTGACCTCGGTTATGTGGACGACGATGGGTACCTGTACATCACTGGGCGCATCAAGGAGCAGTACAAGCTCGAGAACGGCAAGTACGTCTCGCCCGCGCCGCTCGAAGAACAACTCAAGCTCTCGCCCTTCATCCTCAACTCGATGGTTTATGGGGACAATCGTCTCTACAACGTGGGGCTCATCGTCATCGATCCGGAATACGTGAAAACCTGGGCATCCGAGCAGGGTTTGTCTTTCAAGGACAATGACGAGATGTGCCAAAACGAGCGGGTGAAGAAGCAAGTGATGGCGGAGGTGGAGAAGTATTCGGCAGATTGGAAGGGCTTCGAGAAGGTCCAGAAGATCACGCTGACGGCCGAAGACTTCACGACGCAAAACAACATGCTCACGCCGTCGCTGAAGGTGAAGCGGCGCTTCGTTTGGCAGAAGTACAGCGCGCAGATCGAAGCGCTCTACGCTGATGGCGGCAAAGCGAAAGCCGCCAACTGATCCCCCGACATCTCCGCGATTGACGGATCGACATGCTCACCCCTACGCTCGCGCGCATGCGAACACGAGCGCCTGGGGTGACGTGTGTCGTCGCCGTTTTTTTGCTCGGCGGATGCGCGAGTTCCCCTGGAGTTCGTCAAGCCAAACAGACCGATCCGATCATCGTGGTGGCGGTGCAAAGCACCCCAGCGAAGAAAGCTCCGGTCAAACAAACGCCACCCAAGGCAGAACGCATCGAGAAGGCGCGAGACGAAGCGGCGATCGTAGGTATTTTGGGGGTGCTTGGAGGCCCGGATGATTTGGGCGGCTTGGTCGGTGGCGTGCCAGGTGGCGTAGTGGGCGGCATCCTTGGGGGCGCGCCGCCGGGTGGTGGAGGGTTTGGCGGGCTAGGTCTGAGCGGTGTGGGTATCGTTGGAAGCGGACACGGGTTGGGAACGATTCGCGTGGGAAGCGATTATGAAGGTTTGTCGCGATCTGGTGCGAACGAACGACCGAGGGTGAAGATCGGGGCGGTGATGGTCAGTGGGCCGCTGATGGTGGACGTTGTGCAGCGCCATGTGGATCTGCATCGCGACGATCTGCAAACGTGTCATTCGTTGGAATACAAAGAATCGGGCAATCGCTGGGGATCGGTGACATTGCGGCTGCACATCGTTGCTTCAGGGCGCGTGGATGACGTGCAGGTTCACGACACGACGCTTTCATCGCGAGATTTGGAAAGCTGTCTGGCGCATGCGGCAGGAGCGTTCGAGTTTCCTTCGCCCGGAACGAATGCTTCGGTGACGGTGCTGTTGCCGATTACTTTCTAGTCAAAGCACTTCGTCGTCATCGTCCTGAATGAGTGCTTCAGCGCCGTAACGAGCGCGGGCATCGAGGACGTCGCTTTCGGTGAGCCAACGGCGAGGGCATTCTTCCAGCGGAGCCGTTTCGAATACGTCGCGACGTGTTTCGCCATCGCCGTCTTCGAGCACGCGGACGACGTCATGATGAAGGCCGCAATCGGGACACAGGGCACGCATGACCAAACTTTAACGCGAATCGAGGGGAAGCGGCAGGGGTTGGGTGGCCTTGACGAACCACCCAAAAGACAAACGCCCCCGATTCTCGAAGAACCGAAGGCGTTGTCGACCACGTAGGGTCTTATTGGACGAACATCAGTGTGCAGTCTTGGCTGCCGGCTCGTCGCTCTTGATGCGCATTCCGTAGAAGGAACGGTACACGAAGTACGCCGAAACGACGAAGAGCGCGAGGGCCACGCCCATACGCAGGCTGGCGCTTTCGGCCGGGATCTTGATCGCGAGCTCGACAGCGAGAACGCCGAAGAGGGTCGTGAACTTGATGACCGGGTTCATCGCGACAGACGAGGTGTCCTTGAATGGATCACCAACGGTGTCACCAACGACGCACGCTGCATGAAGCGGCGTGCCCTTCTCCTTGAGCTCGACCTCGACGAGCTTCTTGGCGTTGTCCCAAGCACCACCGGCGTTCGCCATGAAGAGAGCTTGGTAGAGGCCGAAGAGAGCGATCGAAACGAGATAGCCGATGAAGAAGAAGGGATCGGCGAAGGCGAAGCTGAGCGTGCTGAGGAAGACCGCGAGGAAGATGTTGATCATGCCCTTCTGCGCGTACTGCGTGCAGATTTCGACGACCTTCTTGCTGTCCTCGATGCTGGCCTTCTCCGCACCATCGAGCTTGATGTTGGCCTTGATGAACTCGACTGCGCGATACGCACCGGTAACGACGGCCTGACATGACGCGCCGCTGAACCAGTAGATCACTGCGCCACCAACGATGAGGCCGAGGAGGAAGGGGGCGTTCATGATCGACAAACGCTCCTTCGCAGACACAGCACCGAACGTCGCTTGCAGCTCCATGATGATGGAGAAGATGAGCGTGGTGGCCCCGACGACGGCCGTACCGATGAGCACCGGCTTGGCGGTTGCTTTGAAGGTGTTGCCTGCGCCGTCGTTTTCTTCGAGGAAGTGTTTGGCTTTCTCGAAGTTGAGATCGAAGCCGAAGTCCTTCTTGATCTCTTCTTTGATGCCCGGAATCGTCTCGATGACGCTGAGTTCGTACACGCTTTGGGCGTTGTCCGTGACCGGACCGTACGAGTCGACCGCGATGGTTACCGGACCCATACCGAGGAAGCCGAAGGCCACCAGACCGAAGGCGAAAACAGGCGCCGTGTCGGCCGGCATGACGAGCGACAAACCTTGGAGCGCGACGTAGTACGCAATGGCCATGAGGGCCGCGATCGTGATGCCGAGCCAGTACGCGCTGAAGTTACCAGCGACCATACCGGAAAGAACGTTCAGCGATGCGCCACCTTCTCGCGAGGAGGTGACGACTTCGCGCACGTGCTTGCTCTCCGTCGAGGTGAAGACCTTGACGAACTCGGGGATGATCGCGCCGGCGAGCGTGCCGCAGCTGATGATGAGCGAGAGCTTCCACCAGAGCGTGCCGTCACCGAGGTTGGGGATGAGCGTGTTTGACACGACGAACGTGAGGGCCACGGAGACAAACGACGTGAGCCAAACGAGCCAGGTGAGTGGCGTCTCGAAGTTCATCTTGTCGGCTTCACCAAAGCGGCTCTTGGCGATCGCTTCGTTGATGAGGTAGCTGCCAACGCTCGCGAGGATCATCACGACGCGCATCGCGAAGATCCAGACGAGGAGCTGAACCTGCGTCTTGAGGTCGGCGACGGCGAGCATGATGAAGGTGATCAGAGCGACGCCGGTGACGCCGTAGGTCTCGAAACCGTCAGCGCTGGGACCAACCGAGTCACCCGCGTTGTCGCCAGTGCAGTCAGCAATGACGCCGGGGTTACGCGCATCGTCTTCCTTGATGTTGAAGACGATCTTCATGAGGTCCGAGCCGATGTCGGCGATCTTCGTGAAGATACCGCCAGCGATACGGAGCGCGGACGCACCAAGCGACTCGCCGATCGCGAAGCCGATGAAGCAGGGACCAGCGTATTCACCGGGCACGAAGAGCAGGATGATGAGCATGACGAGCAGCTCGATGCTGATGAGCACCGTTCCGATGCTCATGCCTGCCTTGAGGGGAATCGCGTAGGTCGGGAAGGGTTTGCCCCGGAGGCTCGCGAACGCGGTACGCGAGTTGGCGAAGGTGTTCACGCGAATGCCGAACCACGCGACGCCGCAGCTACCAGCGATGCCCACGAGGCTGCAGAAGAGGATCAGCGCGAGACGGTCGGGGCCGAAGTGCTTGAAGTAACCGTAGTAGACGGTGATGACGGTCCCGATGAGGACCTCGAGCATGACGATGAACTTGATCTGGGTGATCAGGTACGTCTTGCATGTTTCGTAAATCAGCTCGGAGATCTCCCGCATCGACTTGTGCACGGGGAGCTTCTGGAGCTGCATGTAGATGGTCATTCCAAAGACCAAGCCGAGCGCGCAAACACCCATGCCGGCCATGAGCAACGCCCGACCATCCATGCCGCCAGCAAAGCTGACGGTACCGAGGTCGGGGAGCTTGAGGTTCGCTTCATCAGCGAACGCGGGCGTGGGGACGATGATTGCGAGCAGGGCGCCAATGACGGCCAGCGCGTGCGCGAACAGTCCGCGCGATCCGGCGTGGCTCGTAGAACCCTTGACGATCATGACGGTGTGCCTTCCTTCAAACGAGGAGACCGCCGACATGGCCAAGAAAAACCCGCGGCGCTCCCCTAGGTTCCGAGGGGTTGGCCGCCTGCGTAAGTCGCGGATGAGAAGTTTTCCGACAGGAAACCGTTCCCGTGGAACGTACTCAATCGAAGATTCACCCGCTGGTTCTGACGCCGACGCTTCAGCACATCCTCGCCCTCGACGGGGTTTCCCCTGCCGAGGCGCGCGCTAGCTACCACACCTGCGCGAGTAAGTCGAGATCTTCGTGATGGTTTGGAAAAAAGAACCCTAAGGCAGGGCAAACTGATGAAGGTGACGATCAACCGAGACGCTTGTCACCACCACCGTTGTCGCTCGGTGGGCTCTGCGCGCCCGTGTTCACAGCGAGAAGTTCGGCCACGAGATCGCGGCATTCAGGCTTGTTGCGCACATGTTGCAAGAGCAGATTCGACGCATCGCTGAACGACTTCTCGAAGGCGAGACCTTCACGCGTTCGTTGCGCGACCTTCTCTCGACCTTGCGCCAAGTCTTCTTCGAGCGCTTCGGCGTAACGCGTGAGTTGGCTGCGTAGTTCGTCGATCTGTCGACGCAGATCCCGAGCCGTCGCTTCACGAGCGTTTTTCTTGGCCTCATACCGACCAAGCTGCTCGCGCTTGGCTTGCGCCGTTGCCGAAGCTGCTCCAGCACGTTCGTAGATCGTGCGCTCGAAGGTGTTTTGCCGAGCCGCAAGATCGGCTTGAGCCCGCGCTTCAGCGGCGACCTTTTCAGACTGCGCCAACTCGCCACGCACCTTCTCGGCATCGTCGCCATCGACTGCAGCCTCACGCATCACACGTGATTCTTCGTGCGCGAGTTCTTCGACCTTACGACCGATTTCAGCCCGCAGCGCGCGACCTCGACGCTCGAGAGCTTCGAGCTTGCGCGTGTGACTCGCGACTTCGCCTTCGAGACGATTGGCCTTGGCCGCGAGGTCCCACAGCTGCGCCAAACCTGTAGCGATCTCGGGCGGCGAATTGCCTGATGGATACGCACGCGCAACCATGCGCGCGAAGAGTGCCGTGCGGTTTGCCCATTCCGTCACACCCGCAGATTGCGGAGGCGGCGGAGGAGGCGGCGCAACGACGGCATCACCCGATTCCATTTCCCACGGCGCACTGGGCAAACTCCGTTGAAGAGCCTTGAGTTCTTCTTGGAGATGATGGGCGTCGCGATAACGCTTGCGGATGTCCTTCTCGAGGAGCCGCATGGAGATCGTTTCACCTTGCGGATGTGCGTCCGGACGAATCGATCGTGGGCGACGTGGAATCGCCGTCCTTTGCATCTCGAGCAGCGTTTCACGATCGTTTGCTCGGAACGGGAGTTGTCCCGTGAGCATCTCGTAAAACAATACTCCGAGCGCGTACAAATCGGCGTGCGGCGTGGCTTCTTCACCACGTGCTTGCTCGGGGGCCATGTATTCGGGAGTTCCAAACACTGCGCCTTTGGGAGCGAGACGCGGGTCACGGGCGATCGCGGCAAGACCGAAGTCGAGGATCTTGACGAAGTCTTTCCGTCCACCGCGCTGCGTGAGCAGAATGTTGTCGCTCTTGAGATCGCGATGCACGACACCTAGGTCGTGAGCACGGGCGAGAGCGGCACACATTTGCTCGAGAATGTCGACGGCACGGGCGATGGGCATCGGACCGCGCGCAAGCTCGGCGCTGAGCGGTGTTCCGACGAGATACTCCATGACGAGATAAAGCTCGCCTTCTTCTGTTTCGCCGATGTCGTGGATGTCGATGATGTGCGCGTGATCGACGCGGTTGGCCGCACGTGCCTCGCGAAGCATCCATTGTCGAAGGTGCGTTTCGCCGCGCAAATCCGGTCGGATGAGCTTGAGTGCGACGACGCGATCGATGAGCACGTGACGGGAGCGGTACACCACGCCCATTCCGCCCTCACCAATCCGCGTTTCGAGACGGTAACGGCCGGCGACGACTTTGCCGATCATCGGGTCCGAACTCGTGGCTTTCGGAACTGCTGGTCGCTGGAGCGCGCGCTGATCCATGTTCGTTCGTCTTCTCCTCGGGTCCAGGGATGGCTTCGCGGGGTGCCGCGTGCCTCCCGCTTCATTCATTCAAAACGCTCGCATGAAGTCACGATGCGTTTGAACGCAGAAGCCTTGTGGCATTCACCGCGGATACTAACAGGCGACCTTGCATGACGTCGACGGGGCTTGATGAAGTGCGCGCATTGCTGCTACGTTCGCTTCTCAACTTCGGACCCCATAGCCCTTGCGCGTAACCATGCCCGCACCGATCGAGAGCTCAGGCGACATCGAGATTTATTGTCATCCCACGACTGCATCGAGTCGCGGGTCCGTTCCACACTTCGAAAAAATCGTCGCGGGAACTCGCCTCGCGCTGCTCTTCGTCCCCGGCGAAAGCTCGCCTCCGTACGCGCTCAAAGTATTTTCTCCGTCGGGCTCCAACATCCTCGACACGCTCGTGCGTGATCCACCTACGGGCTCGCCGCAAAGTCCTCCGCCCATCGAGTTCGTCGTCTCTACGAACGGCATCTACCGGATCGAAGTTCGCTCGACGAAGGGACGTCAACACGGCGAAGCACGCGTGCGCGTCGGCTGATAACCACGCCCAACGTCGTCACGAAGCGAGCAAGTAGATCACGGCGGGAGTTGCGACAAGACGAACGCCTTCGATCCATTTCGCCCACGACCGCTGTTCGATGACTCCACCAAGTCCACCAAGCGTCGCGACGAACCAAGCCGTGAATACGACCTTGGCGAAGATCGATGCATGCTGGCCCTGAAACAGAAAATAGAGCGACACCGCCGTCGCCAAGACGAACGCGACGAACACGTACACGAGCGCCGCGCGACTCGTACGAACATGAAACTTTGGTCTGTCCGGGAGAACCTCCATCTCGACAGGTTCCATTCCGGCCGGACGCCACTCGGGGGGCCTGAAGGGGGCACTGAGTTTGTCGAGGAACCGAGGTGCGGAACGCATCAGATTCAGCAGCTCGGCAAATGGCTCCCAGGTACACTTGACGGGATTGAAGGAAGCAACGGGTTTTACCGTACCATACACGGGCCGGTCGCTTTCAGGCTCGAACGTGCCAAAGAGGCGATCCCAAATGATGAGGATCGCTCCATGATTTTTGTCGATGTACCGGCCATTGCAGCCGTGATGCACGCGATGGTGCGACGGCGTATTGAGGATCCATTCGAATGGTCCGAGGGTCCGGACGACTTCGGTGTGGAGGAAAAATTGATATACGGTGTTGAATCCAACGACCGTGGCAAACATCGCCGGGGGAAAACCCAAAACCGCGAGCGGCAAGTAAAAAAGACTCGAAACCAGCGGCTGAAACGGACCTTGGCGCAAAGCGACGGCGAAGTTCATGTCTTCGCTTTGGTGGTGCGGAGAATGTCCGGCCCAGGCCAAGTTCATTCGATGCGAAACGCGGTGAAACCAGTAATACAAGAAATCCTGGGCGAAAAAGAGAATGACCCACGGCCAGACGTCGGTCACGCCAATCTCGAATATGTGGTGCTCGTAGAGACGAACGTAGTTGCCGGCGATGAACCAGACGGCCAAGGCGCCGAAAACGATTTGGGCCAAACCCAGCATGAGGTTCACCACGACGTCGGTGGCGCGAAAAATGCGCTGGCCGCGACGCCAACCGATGAGCGACTCGATGCCAATGAAGAGGAAATAAATCGGTATCGATAGGACGGTGATGTTCACGACGTGACGAACGTACCACGGACTCGGGGCTGGGTTGAGGACGCAAAACGCACACGAGTTCGATTGTTCCGTCCGCTACGCGGCAAAGCATGGCATTCTGCCGGCGGAACCTCCACATCTTTGAAAAACCATGAAAACCATGCACAAGTCATTTCCGATTTTGCTTGTTATCCCACTGTGGTGGGCCTGTTCGGCTTCGTCAGACACCAACCCAGGTTCGTCCGGAGGAACATCCAATCAATGTGGCCAATGTGCCGACAAAGTCTTCACGCCTTGCAACAGCGACGGTACACTGGGAACGAGTCAAGTTTGTCCTGACGCATGCGTGCCGGAAAAAGGTTGTGTAAAGTGTGTTCCTGATTCGCTGCAATGCGTGGGGAACGAGGTCCGCGTATGTTCGGCGGACGGAACAAACAATGACCAAGTGTCGCAAGTTTGCGATGTATTCAACGGTCAAGCTTGTTCGAATGGCAAATGCGCATCGGCGTGTCTTGTCGCGGCGGATCAGCCGTCGAATGTTGGTTGCGAATTTTGGGCCGTCGATCTCGATCAATTCGATGGGTTGGGAAACAATCCGGCGGCAGCGCCGTGGGGTGTGGCGTTATCCAATGCTGGGCAATCGAAAGCGCACGTGGTCATCGAAATCAACACCGCGCCCGTTGGCCAACCCGCTGTCCCGCAAGTCGTCTGGGAAAACGACGTCAATCCTGGGGAGCTCTTCACTCCTGCCCTACAGACGCGCGAGGTGGATTGTGGACCGAGCCCCGGATCGGTCATGGCGCCAGGAACGTGTTTGTCGTCGAACGCATTTCGAATAACCTCGACGGCGCCGATCGTCGTCTACCAATTCAACGTCTTCGAAAATACCTATTCGAATGATGCCTCGTTATTGATTCCGACCACGGGTCTTGGACAAGTCTACCGAGTCATCAATTGGCCTGCAGGCCACCCGGCACCGGTTTTTCCTGGCATACTCGATCGATCGTACATCACGGTCGTCGGAACGAAGCCCAATACGCAAGTACGTGTGCGGCCGACGTGGAAAATTCGTGGCAATCCGCCCATTGCCGCGACGGCGGCAGGGGCCGAAATCGTCGCGACGTTGGGACCGTTCGATGTATTGAACCTGGAAACGGACGACGCCACGTTGGCCGAATTGGGGAGCAACAAGGCCGCCACGGATTTGTCGGGCTCGTCAATCCTCTCGGACAAACCCGTAGCTGTTTTTTCGGGTGTGGAAACGACTTCCGCACCAGGTGGTGTGGTCGATATTCCGACATACCCAGGTTGGGAGACGAAGGACACGTGTTGTTTGGATCATTTGGAGGACCAAATGTTTCCCGCGGAATCGGTAGGATCTCGCTATGTGATCTCGCGCAGTCCATTACGTTCGACGTCGGGCTATCGCGAACCTGACGTGATTCGCTTTTTGGGCGTGGCGGAGCAAGCAACCGTTACGACGACGTTGCCGCCGCCTTACGACAA
The DNA here is from genome assembly GCA_035437985.1 of Polyangium sp. (in: bacteria). Classification (GTDB taxonomy): domain Bacteria; phylum Myxococcota_A; class Polyangia; order Polyangiales; family Polyangiaceae; genus Polyangium. The sequence goes on from DAOMZH010000059.1 coordinate 10,872, forward strand.
TTTTACGCTGCAACCGGGCGAAGTTCGAACGACGTATGCGCAGGACAATTTCACCGTCACGGCGACAAAACCCGTGATGGTGGGCCAGTTGCTCATCAGCCAGCAATACGTGGATGGGCCATATCTAGGCGATCCATCGCTCACGGTGTTTCCGCCGATTGACCAATTTCGCACGGAATACGTCATTCCGACGCCGCCCAAATGGTCACAACATTGGGTGGTGATCACCGCGGAGCCGACTGCCGAAGTCACGCTCGATGGCATGAGCACCTTTTTCTGTTCAATCGCGCCTGCGGGAATGATCGAAGGGAAAAGTTATGAAACAAGGACGTGTTCATTGCAAACGGGGGCCCATCGTTTGACTGGGGAAAAACCGTTCGGGATCGTCGTGTATGGGTATGGCGGTGCGGGTTCGTATGCGTTCGTCGGAGGAGCCGACGTCAAACGCGTCTACAACCCGCCGCCGATTCAATGACGATCGGGGACGTTGGCACCTTCAGGATGCGCTCTGCGGAACAAATGTCACGAATTCCCGTAACGCCGGCGATGCATCGTCCACGCGCCACACAATCATCAATTCCGTCCATGGCGAACCTACAATGGGCCGAAGCACGATATCTTTCCGGGCGAGTCGGCGCGTTGACCCAGGCATGATCGACACGCCAAAGCCGGCAGCTACCAGGCTCAGGATATCGAGCTGTGGGGCTTCTTGTACGATACGTGGCGAAAAACCGGCCGTTCGACACAATGAAATGATTTGATCAAAAAATGCCGGGCTCCGCGCCCGCGGAAAAAATACAAATGGCTCGGCGGCGATCGACCCCAGCTTGATTCTCTTTTGCCCAGCCAAACGATGTCCCGGCGGCAGCACCACCACCAACGGATCACGGCGCACACATGCGGATGCAAGAGACGCGTCTTCCACTTTGCCTCGGACCAAACCAACGTCGATTTGTCGCGCTTTCAAAGCGTCGAGCTGCGCTTGCGGCCCAAGCTCCCGTAAATTCAATTCAATGCCCGGGAATCGTTCGTGAAACGCGCGAATGATTTCCGTTATGCCGCTATACGCCAAAGACGCCAGATACCCCACGACCAAGCGCCCTGTTTCTCCAACACTCGCCCTTCGAGCTTCCCGAATTGCCAATTCAAGCGATTCCAATAAGCCTCGTGTACGTTCCAGAAAAACCTCACCAGCTGGCGTCAATTGCACTCGGCGCTGCGTCCGATCGAATAACGCAAATCCAAGCTCCCTTTCCAGCTCCTGAATCTGCCGACTCAATGGCGGCTGCGTCATGTGCAGCCGCTGAGCAGCGCGACCAAAATGCCGCTCCTCGGCCAACGTCGAAAAATAGCGCAGGTGTCGGAGCTCCATACCTAATAGGTATCAAAGGGTGCGCAAATCCCCTTCCCTTACGGCGGCAAACAACGCCAAATCATGGTCGATATCGACCCAGCGCGCCTCTATGCCTGGGGCCTGTCCGCCCGCGACGTCAATGCGGCGATTGGGTTGCAAAACGTCATCTTGCCGGCCGGCACTGCGAAGATGGGGGACAACGAATACCCCGTCCTCATGAACTCCAACCCCGCGGCCATCGACGAGCTCGGGGCTTTGCCTCTCCAAACCGTCAACGGAAAAACCGTCTACTTACGCGACGTTGCGAACATTCGCGACGGCAACGCCCCGCAACAAAGCATGGTGCACGTCGGAGGACAACGCAGCGTCCTCATGAGCATCCTCAAAAACGGGAGTGCCAGCACCCTCGAAGTTGCTTCGCGCATCCGCTCCATGCTCCCCGCGACCATGGAGAAATTGCCCAAAGATCTCCGTGCAACACTCCTCTTCGATCAGTCTGTCTTCGTTCGCGCGGCTCGCGAAGGCGTCTTGGAGCGACAAATCCGGACGTAATTGCAGTCTTAATCACGGTCCGCAATTAACGGAGAGGGGCCGCGGCGGTCGTGGGAGGGTCGAGGAGCGACGAAATCGGGTGCGGATGCAGTCTTGTTCACGTTTCGTGACCTGCGGAATAGGGGCGCGGAGGTCTGAGGGGCCGAATGCGCGCTTTTAGCGATCGGTGCGTTGACACTTACGCATCAGCGTGATGAATTGCTTACATGCACACGTTGAACCGGCTTTTTCTGCGGTTTGTCGCACTTTTTGCTTGCGTCTGGGTGGCGTCGTTGACGACGGGCTGTGGGGCGTCGTACGAGATCAAGGCAAGAGCCTCGGGTTTGCCGTCGCGGGCCCAGATGGATCGCTTGGCTGTACCGGCTGATTTGCTGGCCAAGTTGAACCGTATTTTGGCGGAGTCGGGCAAAACAGCTCAAAACGAGCGTCCTGACCCGCGATATATTGCGCAATCGGCTGGCCGTTACACAAGCGTCGAGGACCGGCTGGTATTTGCGCTTTTGCAATGGGGGGTCGACAAGTACGTCGAGGCGAAACAGCCCGCCAAGGCGCCCGAATCTGCGCCGGTTGTCGCGGCAAAACCATTGACGCTCGAGGATCCCCGTGTGCAATTCGCTGAGGGAACTGTCGCGGGTGCGCTGGTGGGGGCGGTGCCTTTGGGTTCGGTCGGTGCGGACGTCGCGATTGAATTGCATATTCTGCCCAATGGGACGTATTGGGCCCAGGTGGGTCGGGCGTGCGGTGAAATCGGTATTGGCGTGGCGCAGATTGCGGTGGCTTGCACGGGCGTTGGGGCAGGAATCGGGATGAGCGGCATGGGGGGCGGCGCAGCGGTTGGAATCGTGCTGATCTCTGAATCGCTGGTCATTGGATACAATGGCCTCCTGACGACAGCGAATGGTTTTCGGCATGCGCAACAATTGGCGCAGGAAGGCCCGCCGTCGGCGCCGGATGTTGCAACGCCGGAGATGCTGCAACCACCGCGCAAGCCGGCTACATCAGCGCCAGTTGCGGCAGCGCCTCCGCCGAAGCCGGCTGCGCCTGCCCAGGTAAAACCGCCCATACCAGAAGCGCCTCCTCCGGGCACGATGCTCGTGGAGACAAGCAAGTCGGGGGGGACGACGAAAACGGTGCGCAAGCCACCGCCTGGACAAAAGGCGCCTGAAATCACAACCGAGATCCATACGCACGAGGAGTCAGCATCAACAACGGTGACGGTCAAGGGAAAACCGAGCAGCACGAAAAGGCCGGGAAACCAAGGGCATGACGACCACAAGGCCGATGTCAAGGGAGGTGGTCGCGAACAGGCTGAGCGTTTGGCAAAACCAGGCGAAGAGGTGAAAACGGAAGAGCCAGTTCGCGGTCATCCTGGTGTCACGCGACGACCAGACAACCAAGTCGTAGGAACGGATGGGAAAACGCGAGTGGTTGTGGAATCGGAACGCCGACCCAATGGCCCGTACCACCAGAAACGCGTGAAAGAACTCGAAGCGGCCGGCATCGAAGTGCAGACGCGGCCACCTTCGGAATGGAAGAAATAATCATGTCAATGCAATTTATTCACGCTCAAGAGGACGTCGCAAACATCGTACGGTTTGCCGATTCCATCGGCCTGCTGCTGCTTCCAGTGCGGCTGGGAACGGAAAACGATACGCGACCGAGAAAGCCCGAGGAACTTGAGTCATTTTCCTGGGGAACGCTTCTGTTCTTCCGACCCGAGTGGGTCATGGACGAGCTAATCGTGGACCCCGGTGTCGGGGTCTTTGAAGGGACGTACTCCGTACGTGGAGGCGTCAACATGGCCAACGTCTCCATCTCTTTCGGCCGGGATAAAGACATCGCGGGGGTACGCCAATTTGGCTGTGGCGCTTCAGGCTACGAGCGCGACTGGCTCGACAGCAAAGCCCACAAGGTGCGTTTGTCCCCGCCCGAGGTCGCGCAAACCTACAAGCTGATTTGTAAAGAGCTGTTTTCCAAAGTCTCGGTTCGAGGCGGCGTCAACAATTATCACGTGTGCAAACATGCGGCCGAACTTGCGACGCGCATCCCAACGCGTCCGCCCTTCGATTACATCCCATGGCCACCTCCCGCCCCGACCAAGAAAACCGGCAAGTAAAGGCGTCCACCATCCGAAGGTGCCAGCCACCTTGGGTTCGACCTACCTCCCCCCGCTGTGTTCGCGAAAAAGCAGGTGGTCGTTGCGGCAATGGCCGTCGTACTCGTGCTCGGAGGTCTCTTTGCCGCGGCCTATTTGCCTCGTCGCAGCGCCCAAGCAGCCCTCGAAGCCAGCGTCAAAGCAGCCGATGCAACTCCACGCGTCGAGGTCATCAGCCCAAAAGCAACCTCGAGCGACAGCTCTCTCGTGTTGCCAGGCAGCATTCGTCCACTCGAAGAAACCGTGATCTATCCACGCGTGAGCGGATACGTGCGCAAGTGGAACGCGGACATTGGCGACAAAGTCGTCGAAGGTCAGGTCCTCGCCGAGATCGACGCGCCTGAGCTCGATCAGGATTTGCTTCGCGCGAACGCCGAGGTGACCCAAGCAAAAGCGAACCTCACGCGGGCGGAAGCAACGCGGGATCTGTCGAAGTCGAACATGTTGCGTTACGAAAAACTCACGCCGGAAGGTGTGGCTTCGCAGCAGGAACTCGAACAACGTCAAGGGCAAGCGCGTGTGGACGAAGCGGGCGTGACGGTGGCTCGTGCAGCAGTGACTGCTGCGGCAGCAAACATTCAACGACTGCGTGAACAGAAGGGTTTTACGAAAATTGTCGCGCCTTTTTCGGGGACCATCATTTCGCGATCGGTCGAGCGTGGAGCGCTCGTGTCTCCTGGCAACGCAACGCCGCTCTTTCGTATTGCCACGACAGACCCTGTACGAGTTTTGATCGACGTACCGCAAGACGTGGCGCCGAGTGTAAAAGTCGGGGCGCAAGCGCAGATTGCGGTGCGTGAGTTTGCGGGAAAAACCTTTGTGGGCCGAGTGGCGCGCGCTTCGGGAGCGCTCGATGCTGCAACACGCACGATGAATACGGAAGTGCAGGTGCCCAATACCGATGGCCAACTCCTCGCGGGAATGTACGCCTCGGTGTCATTGACGATGCCCATGCCGCATCGAGTCTTCGAGGTACCGGCGACGGCGCTTTTTAATGATGCAAAGGGCTTACGTGTAGCGGTCGTGGATGCGGAAAACACGATTCGGATGGTGCCCATCACGATCGAGCGGGACACGGGAGCGACGATTCAGGTTTCGATCGGCCTCGATGGCCACGAGCGCGTGGTAAAACTCGCCAATGTACAGCTAGCGGAGGGGGCGAAGGTGGAGATTCTGCAGCCTGTGCCCTCTCCTTCGAGATAAAGCAGCAATCGGACGCTGCGCCCGAGACGAGCGTCAAAGAATCGTCGAATCGCCATTTCGAGTGGTCTGGGGTGGACTTCGTCAATTACGTCGACGATGTATTCGCCGATTTCAGGCTCGAAACATCGCGAAATAGTGCATTGGTGCGCCCGTGCGGCGCATAAAACAGGAATAAGGCACCGATTCGCGCAAAATGAGCCCGAATTCATGGGTGTCAGATCCGTGACACCCGTTCGCTTTGAATCAACGCACGCCACCCAAAACTCATATTAGCCAATTTCTTGACGCTTTGAAATATGGGTTTTAGTGCGGTCGCAGGGCCGTCACTGATTTGACAGTAAGCGGCGTAAGCAGAAATTCGTCACATATCGTTACGTACGTTTTTTATTGACTTACGCACGTCAGGTTCATAGTATCAAGAATTTCTTGCATTCGAAGTGAACCATAGGAGAGGGCTTCCGCATTGCGTGAGGCATGGGGATCCTTTTTCCTCGCAACCGTGCACAGGTGACGTCGAACAATGAGATCGTTAATTCTTGGCTGGTGGATGCTCGGTGCATCGTGCGCCACTTTGGGAGTCTCGTCTGCGGTGCAGGCGCAATCATTGGCGCTGGAGCGCTTTAATCCTTCGGCGGCGGGAGACCGGATGTTTGGCATTCCGTCGCCCTACGTAGCGGGTGAGTTGACCCCGCACGCAGGTATCGTGCTCGATTACGCGCACAATCCATTCGTGCTGCGGGAAAACCAATCGAGCGACAACATCGGAGCCGTCGTGGGCCATCAAATGTTTTTGCATTTGAATGGCTCGATTGCTTTGTGGCATCGGGTCAATGTAAACCTGGATTTGCCGTTTGCTCTATTGCAGAGTGGTGACAATCCTCAGCCGAATGGAGGTCCGACATTCGTTTCGCCTTCTTCTGCGCAAGTGGGCGATTTGCGGCTGGGATTGCGCGTGCGTCTTTATGGCGACTATTTCGCACCGCTGCAAATTGCCCTCGGCGGGTACTTGTGGGTACCGACGGGTAATAGTGATCCAGGCTCGTTCGTGAGTGACGGGAAGGTTCGTGGATTGCCTCAGGTCATCGTTGGAGGGCGGTCGGAGCGAATCGTCTGGTCTGCGGCGCTCGGCCCTGAGCTCCGTCCTGCGCAAACGGTCGCGAACGTGGCCCAAGGGGCAACGTTTCAGGCGGGTGCGGGTTTTGGATATCTGGCCGATGAAGCGCGGCATTTGCAAGTGGGCCTCGAAGCCACGGGAAGCACGGTGCTTTCGGAGCCGGAACGACGCAATACCAATTTGGAAATCCACCTGGCGGGGCGATATCGGGTTGCGGGACCTATCGAATTGGGTCTGGCGCTTGGTCCTGGGCTCACCGGAGGCATTGGTACGCCAGATTTTCGCGGCGTTTTCAGCCTCATGTATTCGCCTGAGCAGCTGAAAGAACAACCAAAACCAAAACCGAAGCCTGAACCGGGAGATCGAGATGGCGACAGCGTGCTCGATCCGGTCGATGCTTGTGTGGATGTACCAGGAGAGAAAAACACCGATCCGAAACTCAATGGTTGTCCGCCGGGCGATGCCGATAAGGACAGCATCATCGATCGCGAAGACGCGTGCGTCAACGAGCCGGGGATCAAGCACCCGGATCCGAAAAAGAATGGTTGTCCGCCGCCGAAAGATACCGACAAGGATGGCATTCTGGATCCCGAGGATGCATGCATCAATGAACCTGGACCGGGGAATACCGATCCCAAGAAGAATGGTTGTCCGCTGCCGAAAGATACCGATGGTGATCTCATCGTCGATGCCTTGGATGCCTGCGTCGACATTCCTGGCGTGCAAGATCGTGATCCACTCAAGAATGGTTGTCCCCCGGATCGCGATGGCGATCGCGTTTGGGACAAAGAAGATGCGTGTATCGACATCAAGGGCATTCGGACGACGGATCCGGCGACAAACGGTTGTCCTGGTGATACCGATGGCGACACGATTCGTGATGACAAAGACGCTTGTCCTTACGAAAAGGGCAAACCCAATAAAGATCCGGCAAAGAATGGCTGTCCGCAGTCGGTGCGCGTGACCGAAAACGAAGTCATCATTTTGCAACAGGTGCAATTCGATACCGGGAAGGCGACCATTCGCAAAGTAAGCGATGGCCTGCTCGATGAAGTAGCTGGCGTGTTGAAGGAGCATCCGGAATTGCTCAAGATCGAAGTGCAAGGGCATACCGACGATCGAGGGACGCCGGCAAGCAATGACAAACTCTCGCAAGACCGTGCGGAATCGGTGGTGAAAGCCATGGTCAAACGAGGTGTGGAGCAGAGTCGATTGACGGCCCGAGGATATGGTCAATCGGTTCCGATCGATACCAATACGACGGCAGATGGACGCCAAAAGAATCGGCGCGTTCAATTCAAGATCACTGAGAAAAAGCCACGACAACAACCCACGCAATAACTTGATAGTGAGGGAATCCCATGCGAAGAAGACAATTTGCGACTTTCGCGGCGTTCGCGTTGGCCTGGTGCTCAGGCATTGGTCCGTCTGAAGCTGCGCCGAAACTACGTGTACAGGTTGAACAAAAGGGGGACTTTTTGCTGATCGGCAATACGATCGGCTATGAATGCGGGGGCAATAGCCCCGTCACGCCAATCAAAGGCAACGTCAATTGCGGTCTCCTTGGTTTGGCTGATGGAGATACGGCGCCCGATATTTTTTGGCGCGCTGATTCTCCGACCGCGGGCCAAGCGCAAGCCAATACCTCGCTTCTCTTTACATCGGCTCGAACGACAGCGCGGCTCAATATTCCCGCGGGAGCGACGGTGACGCACGCGTACCTCTATTGGGGAGCAAGATATCCAGGGGGCGGCGCGGATACTTCGGTAACGGTGGATGCTCCGGGAGGGACGACAAGGAATATCTCGGCGCTCGAGTCATATCAATCGACGAACAATACGTACCAATCGGTGGCCAATGTGACGGACCTCGTGCGTATGGCGGGGGCGGGCGACTACCGCGTGAGCGGGATCAATATCGTGAGCCTGCTGGGCCTCAATAACGAGGTAACGTTCGGCGGTTGGTGGATGGTCGTCCTTTACGAATTGGACTCGGCACTCAATCGGAACATGGCGGTCTTCGATGGGCTCGATCCGGTCGATAACAACAATACGCAAAACGTGATGCTGAGCGGGTTTTACGTACCGAACCCGGTGACCGACGGAAAACTTGGGGTTATTGCGTTCGAAGGGGACAAGTCAATCGATGGAGACCAGCTGTTCTTCGGCAATTTGACGATGCCGCTTTCCGATGCGCTCAATCCGGCGAACGATTTCTTTAATGGAACCCGTTCCACGCTAGGAATCGGGACGCATACGACGGGCGACTTGCCCGAAATGCCTGGTTCGGCCGGGAGTTTGGCGGGTGTAGACATTGATATCGTCGACATCAAGAGCCGACTTACGCCAGGACAAATGTCGGCCCCCATTCGCGCAACATCGTCCGGAGACGAATATTATCTTGCGGGATGGGTGACGTCGATTGCCACGAAACGCCCGGAATTCACTACATCGAACAAGACCGCCGTGGATCTCAACGGGGGAGCCGTGCTTCCTGGCGATATCCTCGAATACACGATTGTCGCAACGAACTCGGGCACGGATACGTCGATCAATACGCAAATGACGGACGTCATTCCGATGGGTACGACGTATGTGCCGGAATCGATCAAGGTCACGGCAGGTGCGAATATCGGCGCGAAAACCGATGCAGTACCGGATGATCAAGGTGATTTCAATGGGGGCATGAAAACCGTGACCGTGCGCCTAGGTACAGGGGCCACGGCGACGAGCGGCGGCACTTTGGCTCCAGGTGAATCGTCCACGGTCAAATTCCGGGTGACGGTCAATGCGGGGGCCACTGGAACGATTTCGAACCAGGCCTTCATTTCGGGTGCGGGTCAAGCTGGAGCACCGAATACGACGACGCCAACGGACGGCAATGGGACGGGCACGGGAACTCCGCCGACGGACGTCAATGTCGGTACGTGCACGATGAACAGCGAATGTCCCATGCAAACCCCGATTTGCAATATGTCCGGACCAACCAATACGTGCGTCGAATGCTTGATGGACATGAATTGCTCGGGGCTCGAGCCGACGTGCAACATGACGACACACACGTGCGTGTGCGTGAGTACGGGAAGCGAAACGTGCGGAGACGGTATCGATAACAATTGCGACGGGACGATCGACAATGGTTGCGTCACGGATACCGACGGGGATGGTCTTTCAGACGACGAAGAGACGATGATTGGCACCGACCCCAATGACGGCGATTCGGATGATGATGGCGTGCCCGACGGGCAGGAAATCAATCCCGGTGCGGACACGGATGGAGACGGGCTTCCCAATGGGCAAGATCCGGATAGCGACAACGACGGCATTTTTGACGGGACCGAAATGGGCCTCGATTGTTCGGCGCCGGGCACGGACACGACCGCGGGTCATTGCATTCCGGACGGCGATATGGGCAACACGACGACCGATCCGGTGGATGCCGATACCGATGACGGTGGGGTCAATGATGGCTCGGAAGATACGGATCGGGATGGCGTAATCGATCCGGGTGAAACGGATCCGACGGTTGGGCATGGGGACGACGACATGCAAAACATGGATTCGGATGGCGATGGTCTAGGCGATGACCTCGAAATAATGATTGGCACCGATCCGAACGATGCAGATTCGGACGATGACGGCGTTCCGGACGGGCAAGAACCCAATGTCGGAGATGATACGGACGGGGATGGACTTCCGAATGGCCTCGACCCCGATAGCGACAATGATGGGATTTACGACGGTACCGAAATGGGCCTCGATTGTTCGGCCACGGGTACGGACACGACGGAAGGTCATTGCATTCCCGACGGCGACATGGGTATGACGACGACCGATCCAATCGATGCCGATACCGACAATGGCGGCGTAAACGACGGATCGGAGGACACCGATCGGGATGGCGTGATTGATCCGGGTGAAACCGATCCGACGGCGGGACACGGCGCTGACGACATGCAAAACATGGATATGGATGGCGATGGTTTGTCCGACGATCTCGAAACCCAAATTGGTTCGAATCCGAACGATGGCGATTCGGACGATGATGGTGTTCCGGATGGTCTGGAGGCGAATCCGGCCGACGACACGGACGGGGACGGAATCATCAATATCTTGGATCCAGATGCAGATGGTGATGGTTTGTTCGATGGAACCGAAATGGGTTTCGATTGTTCGGGAGGACAAACGGACCCGTCACAGAACACATGCATTCCGGACGCGGATGGTGGAGCAACGACGACGAGCCCGCTCGATCCCGATACAGACGACGGTGGCGTATCCGATGGTGACGAAGACAAAAATCACAATGGCCAAATCGACGACGGAGAAACCAATCCGACGGCGGGCCATGGAGACGATGACCTCGTCGCCCCACCTTGCATGCAGGACAGCGATTGTGGCAATGCGACGAGCGGGCAGATTTGCGACGCAATGAGCCAAACATGCGTACCTGGCTGCCGTGGCGAAGGTGGCAATGGTTGTCCTGGTGGAGGCGAATGCTCGTCGACGACATCGGCAGCTGGCACTTGCAGCGACGAAGGAACCTATGCGGGCTGGGGCAATGGGATTCTTTGCACGATTCGCAGCGCGACGGAGAGTCGCGATGATTCATTCGGGTGGCTGTTTGGTCTTGCAGGCGCGGCCGCACTCATGATGCGGCGCCGCGGTTCGTCGAAGTAAACCCTCTCCTAACCCGGCTCGCCATTGATTTTCTCGAGCGAGCCGGGATTTCTCCGCCTGAAATCGATTCAAAATTGCATGCTGCTCGGCGATGTCGATTGCGTGCACACGGGTGGACAACCGGCCCCATTGGGCTCGGATGTCGTGTACGTGGGTTGAAACGATTTCGATCCGAGCATGGTACCATCTTGACTGACGGTCACGGTAACTTGCTTGGGGCCATTCGTTGACCACAGGAGGCCCGATACTGCGTGCTCGGCGGCCGGCAATGCGCATCCCGAGGTTTCGACCAAAAACGCCGTATTGGCCACGTCGCATTGAACGAGGTTCTCGCAGGAGGCAAATGGCAAGGTGACCGAGCAATTCGTGGTGGTGCCGTCGGCAACGACGACGATATTGACGACTCCGGCGGGCCATGAAGTGCGCGAGAACGAGACCTCGAACGACGGCCCGCATCCGATTTCGGTGCAGGCTTGGGGCCCCGATGAATTGGCGGTGCCGTCACCGCCACATCCCAGCAATGCGACAATCGCGACGCCGAGGAGGGGAGCACGTAATGGTTTTTTCTGGACACGCATGGTTTTACCTCCAATTTCACAAGCAATGAATTTTCAGGCGATACATCGAGCAAGCGGTGCTGATGTCGGCATACCCTTCGGATGGCGCGGGACCAAAACAATGTTCGTAGGTTTCGTTCCATGTGCCTCCGGGCGCTAGATCCGTATAACCTCCTCCATACATCATCCACACCGTGATGGGATAATCTTGGCTATGGTTGTGATAACTCAATTTGAGTCTCTGTCCGGCAGGAACAGTGTATTCGAGCGGCATGACGCTCATGACGCAGGTATTGCTGACATTGATGTGGACGTGATTGGTCAGAAGTTCCGGGACACAGCCCGAGCCAGGAACGTCGATATACCCGGACGAACACATCCCGAGGGGGACACATTTGCCATCACCGCCATTATGGGTCGTGTCGCAACCCGTAATAATGACCCCGTCATCGCACATTTCATTGGTTTGAAGGACGCCGTCGCCGCACGCGCCGGTCGTGGTCAAACAATCGGCCGCACAATAATCGCCGGCCGCGACATTACCATCGTCGCAAAGTTCGTTTGCTTCGAC
>DAOMZH010000060.1:0-22937 GCA_035437985.1 Polyangium sp. (in: bacteria)
GCTCGAGTCTGGCCCGGACTCGAATTCAATAATCCAATTGCAGCGTACGAATCAATCGGAGGCAGACGCGAGAAGCGATTTCAGCACCTGGCGCGGATATCGTTGTTCACTTTCGCTGAGGCCATCTTTGGCTTCGGCCACCAGGGTCCAAAATACGACATTCAGCACGGTTTCGAGCATGCGCAAAAGTTTGGCCGATTCATGGTCCAGCGTTTCCGTGCAAATCGCCCGCGCCAAGTGACCAAGAGCGTGCTCCACTTGCGTGCTTTCTTCTTCACTCGCCAAACCCACGACCCCAATCGAAGCGTCTTCTTCGGGAGCGAGTCGTAATGGAAATGCGAGGATCCATCGATATTGACGGGCAAACAGCCGATGATGTGCGGGACTTGGTTGATAAATGATGCTCGTGCTCGCATTCGCATCGCGATGCCAAGCCGCCGTTTTGTTGAAACGGAAGGCATGTCCCGCAACACCACTGCCGCACGAGAATCGCGCCGACCACGATTGCGGCCAGAATTGACCGAAAATCGGGCACAACATGCGAATTTGCGCATCCCAAATCATTCCCATCCACGAGCCGCGTTCGCTCAAAAGTCCGCCGCGCGTAATGGGCGCCGTTTGAGCTCCCCACGGAGATGCCGTCCCAATCTTGAATATCGACGCTCCCACCGCTTCCGTGAGTTTCGTCGACAATGATTGCGTCGACAATGGTTTGCCGCAGCAACGCTCGAGTAATGCCCGGGCCGTCCATTTCGCCGCTTCGGGATATTCCTTGCCCCGAACCCCAGGACGATACGCCAGCGAATACCGATATCCGACAATCGGCCCCGGAATCTTCAATTCGACATGCGTCTTGCTCACGATGAAATGCGAACGACACCGATCCTGTTCGAACTCGACAGGTTCCCAACGTTCCTCGCCAAACGATTCGTCCCGACGCTCGACCATCGGATACGCATCCGCAACCGTACCTCCAGAAGCTTCCGCGAACACGAGCGCCAATGTCAGATGATCCGATTCGAATCGAACGACATGCGAACGAACATCGAAGCCGTCGATGAGATTTGGGTACCAACGATCTCGCTTCTCGAGCAAGTTCAACTCTGCTTGTGTGAGAGCAACCGCGTTCGAGAGATGGTAGCTCCACGAGAGATATCGCTCGGGTTTGTCCGCGCCTTGGAGCATGAAGCGCAGCCTTCCGTTACCGATGTTTTCTTCTTTGACATCGCGCCGTCCGCGCCATGTCGTCGCCCGAGGTTCGGCTTGGACGTTGTTGTACGGCGGTTCCAAAACAGCGATCGGTGTATCGACCGAAGCTACGAAGTCACGCAGCTCGACCTCTACGAGAGTGATGCCATCGTCCCCAACGTTCCAGATGCGCGAATGCTCGCGTGCCTTGACAAACCGTTCGTCTTTGGCGACCGGCTCCCAGTTGACCGCAAAGTACTTACGCTTGGGTTCCAGCGCATATTCCCCAGCTTCTCCCGTACGTTCGAACACTTCGACGCTCACGGTGCTCGGGCTCAGACGCACGACGGAGAACTGATTACCTACGGCGCCAGGTCGTTCATGAGCTTCAGCGCCGAGTGATCCAGTCGAGATGATGACGAAACGACTCTTGAAGAGTTCGACGAGTTTGGAGCTTTCTTGGTGGGTATGTCCGTGAAAACCAACGCGAAAACCCGCGGCGTAAAGCGTGCCGACGTCTTGCAGCGTGAGGTAGTCGGGGCGTCCGCGTTCGGAGGTGAATCCGTGATGCCAAACAGCGACGCGTAGTGTGTCGCGATCGAGGCCGTTGGCGTAGTCGCGAGCTGCGGAGACAGCGCGCGTGGAGATGCCTGCGCCGGGCCAATAACGATCGTTGCGATGGCAAGAATTGAAGCCGAAAAAAGCTACTTTTTCCTTGGGAAAAACATGCGCTGACCAGTGTTCGCGTTCGTTGGCGTCCGTCAGACCGAACATGCGTCCGTGCGGATTTTTCAACGCGTCGCCGTAGAAGCGTTCCAAGAAGCGTTGCACATGGCCAAACCTGCGGTTGTAGTCGGCGCCGCTGCGAAGCTTGATGAGATCGAGGTGTCCGAAGCGACCCACGTCGATGCGCAAGTCAGAAAGATCAGGCGCACGCTTGAGGCGCTGCATGTGCTCTTCGATGTTGTCGAAATCGTGGGACGTCCGCAGTGAAGCAAGACGTACGGGTTCACCGATGTCTGCGCCCCAGTCGACATCGTGATTGCCCGGGACAAACACGACGCGAGTTCGATCATGATCCACGACGAGTTCGAGGAGACGTTTTTCCGCGAACGCACCAAGCTCGTCGTACTCGCTGACCGACGCACGTTGTGTGAGATCTCCGCTCACGATCACGAAGTCGAAAGGCGTGGGATGGATCGTCGTCAGCGCCTGTGCAGGATGCATCCAGACGTCGTCGAGCGATTGCCCTGGTTCCGTTACATGCAAGTCCGACAGGTGGAGGATGTACATTCGAGGTCACCAGCCTGTGGAAAGGTCGTCTCGATGCGACCTGTTTCCAGCGTGCTTGTTCCCGAGGAAAGTGAGCACGTTGGGCGCAGGGGCGCGATCGAGTGAATCAACAAGCTGTTAGTGTCTTATCGTCGAAATTCGTTGAAGCAAAATTCAACGAAGTTGCGTTTTGTGCACCGAACTATCGGTTGCCCGCATGTCGACGCCGCGAAGAGGATGCCGCACCCGAAGGATCTCCAAGCTCGAATGAGCCAGGAAGAAGCTCTTTCGTGTATCGAATGGCCTGCATGGCAACGGATTTGTCGATGACGAACGGTTCGCGCACCAAGACCACCGCGTCCTGAAAGGCAGCGTCTCGATTGTTGGCGGCTGCGATTTTTGGAATGGGTCTGCGCTTGGCACTCATCACATCAACTCCTCACGGGCCCAGGTCTTTCAGATATTTTTGCAAAAAAATCCCCCAACAGAATGGTCACCGTCGAACGCGAGTGTGAAGTGCTCTTCGCGTGCACATGAGCCCACGCACCGACAATCCTTCGCAGAGGATTGGGTTACTCGTTGCGTTTGACCATTGCCGAGGGGCATGCGCTCATCCTACACGATGTGGTTGAGAATCAAGCATTCGCACGAGCGAATGTGCAATTTGGTCGCGTCCACGTCGAACGGGGAAACCCTGCGAAGCGGAACGACCTTTGCAGTGGTCCATTTCGTGACAGATGCGGACATTCGCGGCGAAGCTCTAGCAACAATGCGGCGCGAAATTTATGTAGCGGCATAATTCCACTGGTCGAAGCAGTTTCCAGTTTGTCCCCGATCGTACAGGAAAATGGGGGAGTGCGTCGGGAAGATCGGTCAGTTTGGCGGGACGAATCACACGAGCGAGGTCGTGAAAAAGTGGGCCGGGCAAACTTTTAGCTTGCCGCGTTTTCTTTTTCTTTCATGCCGGCGATTTCTTCACGGAGCTCGGCGATTTTTGCTTGCGTGTTGGCTCCTGCTTTGCCATCGGCCTCGAGGCCATAGGCATCTTGGAAGCTGCGTACTTGCTCTTCGGTTTTAGCGCCATACACGCCATCAGGCTCCACGACGTAGCCGAGCGCGGTCAGATCTTCTTGCAGCTTGTGTACGAGGGGACCAACCGATCCACGAATCAAAAGGCCCATGGCCGCTCCTTCACGTCCATGCGGCGATAAGCGCGGACGTACGCGGGAAGGTACTACGCGTGACGCGTGGGTTCCATGGTCGAGTTTGCGAGCACCGCGTTGCCCGGTGCAGGGGTGTGGCGGGTTGGTGCGACTTCCTCGGGTGCTCGTGATGGGGTTTCAGCATGACAAACTCGGTGGAGTTGGCGATGAAGTGGAGCGCGTGGGAGGGTGAGTTTGTCAGGGCGACACACGAGGGTGTCCATCAGGGTTTGCGAGTAATTTGCGGAATGTCCGCCCAGAGAGGGTTTGATTTTGCCGCGTAGCGGTACCCCGAACTCGCCTGGTTCGCAGGCTCAGACAGCGTGGTCCCCGCCGCAAACGCCGCAAAATCAAACCACTCCCTGAGCTATCGTTTCCATCAGCAAAACCCTGTGGGACACCTTCCGAGGAACGTCCACGATAATGGCGACCCAAAGCATCACGCCAAACGTTGACTCGATAGCCTCGCCTGCTGCTTCTCGAGAATGGGACCGAAGGCATCTATGTTGCAATGCATTGCTGTGGGTCACCTCAGCGCGATTATTTTTGAATGCCCCTATTCGCAAGTGCCACCACTTCAGCGTGCAGCTCCTCAGGCTCGATCGAATCCACGTTGCAAAACGCAGCTGGAGAGGAGTGGTTCCGGACCGCGTCCAGCACGTTGGAAACAGTGTTTTCTTCCGAAACGTTTGGAATTGCGTAACTCCATTCCATTCTGTTGCGGTACGGCGTCGCCACCGACTCGTCAGGCGAGCAACGCAGGTTTGTCGTTCCGTGCTTCACACGGTCAAACGTGAGTGTTAGGGTCTTTTTCATGCCTGCTGTCCCCACACAATCTCTGCGCAACACCGGCCCGATCGAGCTTCGTGATCGAGGGCCGAATGGTCGACCCCTTGGTACGGCCGCAGATTGTTACAACGGCAGTCCTTGGGAGTTGCATCGCGGAGAACTGGTTCGCCAGATGAGCAGCCATGAAATTCATTCGAATTTGATGTTCACATTGAGCGCTTTGTTTGGCACGCATACCCATGATGCGTATCAGGTGATGTGCGACGTTTATTACGAGTTGATTGACGAAGGTGGCTTGTCTCTTCGTGCGCCAGACGTTGTGATCGCCAAGGCGATCAAGCTCCTGCAGGACGGGCCGGTGCGTCGGACACCAATCCTAGCGGTCGAGATACGTGCAACGCAGTCGAAGAGTCAGGTTCAAGAGAAGGTGAAGCTGTACCTCGAACATGACTGGCCGCTGGTTTGGCTGGTGCATGCCGATCGTCAAGAGATCGAAGTCGTGACGCCAGGCTCCGGTTCCGTCGTGTATCCACGAGGCACCGAGGTGCCCCTCATTCCGGAACTCGACAAGTATGAACTCAAACGGATTCCGGTGATGTCCTTGTTCGACAAGGAGAAGTTTCAAGCGCTCAACGATGGGTGGGTAGCCACATGGGCACGTGCGCGAGAGCGTCGCGACGAGCGTGCGCGTTGTGTACTGACTTTGCTTGGTGCTCGAAGTATCGTCGTCACTGACGAGATCAAACGCCGCGTCACGTTGGAGAAAGATCTCGACAAACTCGAACGTTGGCTCCTGCTTGCGGCAACGGCGGCTTCGGCCGAGGCGTTCGAACACGGTGTCTCGGCCGATCCCAAGAGCTGAATTGGCCTGACCCCCCTCAATCCCCCCGCACCGGCTCCGCAACCTCCACAGGTTTGGCCAGGTGAAACACGCGCCTCGTCCAATCGAGCACTCGATCGGCCACGACGTAAAACGCCGGAACCACCAGCAAACTCAATGCTGTCGAAATGACCAGCCCACCAATCACCGCAATGGCCATCGGCGCCCGCACCTCGCTGCCTTCACCCAAAGCCAACGACGCCGGTACTGCCGCCATTAACGTGGCCACCGACGTCATGAGAATCGGCCGCAAGCGCACCGGCCCCGCTTCGAGCATCGATTCGAGCGCCCCTTTGCCCTTCCGGCGCAATTCAGTCGCGTAATCGACTAGCAGAATCGAGTTTTTCTTGACGATCCCCATGAGCAGCAAAATGCCAATCATGCTGAAAATGTTGAGCGTTTGTCCGGTAAAGAGAAGCGCGAATGCCGCCCCCGCCACCGATAGCGGCAAAATCGTCAACACCGTCACCGGATGCAAAAACGAATTGAATTGCGACGCGAGCACCATGTACGCCACCGCAATTCCCAGGAGCAAGGCGAAAATGAGCCCGCCCATTGAATCGCGAAATGCCACGCTCGCTCCACCCAGCACCACGTGATAACCCGTCGGTACGTCCTTGCCAATCTTTTCGACGAGCGCGAGAGCATCGCTTTGCGATTTTCCCGGGGCAATATTGCCGAAGATGGTCACCGCACGTTCGCGATCGCGACGCGTGATCGCTTGCAAAACAGGTTTTTCCTCGTACTTCACCAGCGCTGAAAGCGGCACGAGCGCGCCTTCACGCGTCCTCAGATACAAGCGCGATAGATCCTCGGGACGAGATCGTTGATCAGCCAAAAGACGCATGCGCACATCCACGCGTCGACCTCCCGTGCTGTATTTGCCGACGCGCACGCCACCCACGAGCGAATTGAGGGCCGTCGCAATGTCTTCGATGGAAATGCCCAGGTCCGCAGCTCGCGCTCGATCCGGCGCAATTTGTAGCTCGGGCATACCCAAGCGATAATCCGTATCGAGGTCCACGACGAGCCCACTTGCCGCAAGTTCCGCCTTCATTCGTTCGCTCTCGCTGACGAGCGTGTCCCAATCGGCGCCGCGAATGGAGAACTCGACGGGGAAACCTCGTTGCGCGGTAAAACCCGATTGCGACAAATCTTGAACGACCGTGCGTAACCCCGGAATGGCGTTGAGTTCTTTACGTAAAACCGCCGCGAACTCATTTTGCGTCATCTTGCGTTCTTCACGAGGTTTCAACGTGACAAACAACATGCCGCTGTTCACCGCCCCCGACATGAACGATCCGATGACCCCGAAGGATCGATCGATCTCCGGTTTGTTGTGGATGATGTCTTCGGCTTTTTTGACGAGCTTGTCGGTCTCTTCGAGGTTCGAGCCGACCGCGGTGGTGAAGCGGAGCTGCAGGCGGCTCTGGTCTTGCGACGGGACAAACTCGCTCGGGAGCTTCTGCATCGTGACGATGGAGCCCGCGAAGAGCGCGATCGACGCGATGATCACGACGACCGGGAAACGCATTCCGCGCACGAGCACCCAGGAATACGCACGCGCGAGTTTGTCGAAGGCGGTGTCGACGAAACGGCCGATGCGGCTGCGATGTTCGCGCGAGGTCGTGAGTAGCTGCGCGCAACGTGCGGGAGCGAGCGTGATGGCTTCGACGTAGGAGAGAGCAACAGCCACACAAAGCGTCACGCCAAACTGCAAGAAGAAGCGGCCGATGATGCCTTTCATGAACACGATCGGGATGAAGATGGCGATGACGGCGACCGTGGCCGCAAGCGCTGCGAATGTGATCTCGGCTGTGCCTTCACGCGCAGCACGCATGCGATCTTTGCCTTCTTCAGCGTGCCGAAAGATGTTCTCGAGCACCATGATCGCATCGTCGACGACGATGCCGACGGCCAGAGACAAACCCAAGAGCGTGAACGTGTTGAGGGTAAAACCGAGGAAGTAAATCACGCCGATGGTGCCGAGAAGGCTCATCGGAATCGCGAGCACGACGTTGAGCGTGCTGGAAAGCGAGCCGAGAAAAAGCCAGCAGACAAGGGCCGTGAGGATGACCGCGAGGATCAATTCTCGTTCGATCTCGTGCACCGACTGCTCGATGTATTTCGTCGTGTCAAAGTTGATGCCGAGGGTCATGCCTTCGGGGAGCGTTTTTTGGATGTCGTCGAGAGCTGCTTTGACGCCTTGAGCAACGGCTACCGCGTTTGCTCCGCGTTGCTTGCGCACGCCCAATCCTTGGGCCGGACCACCGTTGACTCGCGCGATACGACGCACGTCCTCGAATCCGTCTTCGATGAGCGCGACGTC
This sequence comes from Polyangium sp. (in: bacteria), assembly GCA_035437985.1. GTDB lineage: Bacteria > Myxococcota_A > Polyangia > Polyangiales > Polyangiaceae > Polyangium. Next base: position 7,661 of record DAOMZH010000060.1, read on the forward strand.
TTCGAGATGCGTCACGTTGCCGCCTTGCTCACGCACCGTGATGCGGCGAAGCGTGTCGAGATCCAGCGCTTCTCCAAGCACGCGTACGTTGACTTCGCGCCCGGATGATTCGATGCGCCCCGCAGGAAGCTCGACGTGTTCCCGACGAAGCGCAGTCGCGATGTCATTCACCGTGAGCGATCGCGCAGCGAGTTTGTCCGCGTCGAGCCAGAGCCTCACGTTGCGCTCGAGCGAGCTTCCCAAGCTCACTTCACCCACGCCCGGGACGGTTTGGAGCTTTTCCTTCACGCGGTAACGCGCGTAATCCGCGAGCACTTGCGGCGGGAACGCTCCGGACAAACCGAGCCACAAGATGGGGTTGTCTTCGGGGTTTGTCTTGGAAATAACGGGGGGATCGATGTCGCGGGGAAGGCGCATTTGCGCCTGGGAGACTTTGGCTTGGACGTCTTGCAGAGCGGAATCGACGTTGCGGGCGAGATCCAGTTCGACGGTGAGCGACGCGCTGCCTTGACGTGAGGTCGACGTCAGCGATTGCACGCCTTCGACCTGCATGACGGCTTCTTCGAGCAGCTCGACGATGTCGTGTTCGACGGCTTCAGGCGTGGCGCCTTCCCATGAAACGTTGACGTTGATCGTGGGAAAATCGACGTCGGGGAATTGGCTGATGCCGATGCGTGAAGCGGCGACGATGCCAAAGAGAATCGTGGCGAGCATCATCATCCACGCGAGGACGGGTTTGCGCAGACAAGCTTCGGTGAGGCTCATAAAGCACGTTCTCCTTTCGGGGCCGGTGCGCCGCCGGAGCTGGCACTGGACGATGCAGCAGGGCCGCCCTGTTTGGGCTGACCAACCTTGACCTGCGCGCCTTGTTTCAAAGGTTCGGCGCCGCGAACGACGAGTTTCTCACCCGGGGACAAACCTTTGCGGACTTCGACGCGACCGTCGGCGGTGCGCATGCCCAGCGTGAGGAGACGTTCTTGGGCGACGTCGTTTTCTACGACAAACGCCAAAAATCCTCGTTCACTCGGGCGAATTGCGGTTTGGGGAATGACGGGAGCGGCATCGTTGGTGCCGATGGAGACGCGGACATCGGCGAACGTGCCGGGACGCAGGGCATCTTTGTGTTCGCTGTCGATTTGGGCAACGATGGGCACCATGCGCGTCGTGGGGTCGGAAGCATCAGCGACGAGCGTGATTTTCGCGGTGTGTTCGTGTTCGTCGCCCGTCACGCGAAAGCGCGCGACCATGCCGGCACGAAGGGAAGGGGCGTCGCTTTCGGGGACGGAAAAACGGAGGAGCAAGGGGTCACGCTGGAGGGCTGTGCCGAGAACCGTGCCGGCCTGGACAAACTGTCCGGTTTGGACTGTCCGCGTTTGCATTTTCCCGTCGATGGGGGCGCGGACGTACGCATCGCGGAGATTCAGATTGGCTTCGTCGAGCGCCGCGCGGGATTCGGCCGCTTGCGCCGAAGAAGTTCGTAATCGCGTGCGCCAGCCTTCGATATCTTCTTTCGAGAAAACCCCCTCATTTTCAGTACCCGCCGTATCGCGTCGGGCGAGATTCATTTTCGCTTCGGCTTCTGTCGCAATGGCGCGATCGAGGGTGGCTTTGGCGCGACGAACTGCGAGGTTGTAGCGGGCCGGGTCGATTTCGACGAGCACCGTGCCTTTCTTGACGACGTCGCCTTCGGAAAATCGGACGTGTTCGACAACGCCCGAGACGCGGGCGGTGAGCTGAACGCGTTCGAAGGCATCGACGGAACCAACGGCGTTCACGGAATATTCGACACGTTCGGCGGCGATCGTGGCGACATCGACGGGGAAGGCGAGTTTGCCTTTGCCCGGTCCGCCAAGACCGCCAGGGTCGCTTTTCTTGTCACACGCGCCAAACAACAGCGCGACGCAGAAAAGCAGGGTGAATCGTGCGACGAAAAGGAGGTGTTTTTTCGGGCGCATCGTCATGGATTGGGCCAGATAGCACGGGGGGCTTGGTGCAACATCCGAGGGAATGGACGGAGCAAAATTGCTCGTGTGAAATCGCTTGGACGTTTTGAGAGGCGCATGCCCTACGCAGCACGAGTTCGGCGGCGTGTTTTTTTTGTGCGCGTTCATTTTTGCGCGCCTTTGTGGGGTCCGGTGTCGGGAAAAACCCAATCGAAATAGCTGTTATACTTGGACGAACAGTAGCGGGCGAAAAACGCTGAATTGCGCGAATTTTTTCTGGACACGGACGCTGGCTTGAAGAAGGGTAGGCGCATGGGCTACGCTGCAGAACGCATTCCAATGACCGAAGAGGAGTATCTCGCTTTCGAACGTGCCTCGGACGAACGGCATGAGTTCGCCAACGGCGAGGTTTTCGCGATGTCGGGGGGGACTTACGAGCATGCGCTCATCGCCGGAAACATCATCAGGGATTTAGGTCTGGGATTGCGAGGTCGACGATGCACGGTCCAAACCTCGGACATGCGCATCTACATCCCCACGAGCGGTCGCTACGTGTATGCAGACGCTTCCGTCGTTTGTGGTCGGCCCCAATTCAGGGACGAAACGCGTGATAATCTTCTCAATCCCCGGGTTGTTGTGGAAGTGCTTTCGCCTTCGACGGAAGAATACGATCGCGGGGAAAAGTTTACCCATTATCAGACATTGCCCTCATTGGCGCATTATGTGCTGGCAGCCCAAGACAAACCGTGCATCGAGGTATTCACACGCATGGATGACGGCTCGTGGAAGTCGCGGGCTTATGGTCCTGGCGACCGCGTGGAATTGCCCGCCATTGAATGCGCAATCGATGTGGACCTGGTTTATACGAACGTGTTCGATACCGATTACGACGACGAACCTGCACGAATCAATATGTGACGCGGGCCTTTCGAGAAATATCCAAGCTGATCGCGGAAGCCTTGTTGCAATCGTGCGGACGATGTAATCTCTCACGCTGGAGAACGTACATGAACAAACATGCATTGGGCTTGGTTTTGGGTTTTGGAATCACTTGTGTGGGCATTGCCGCGTGTTCCTCGGACGATTCGCCTCCGCGCTCCGGTGGCGTAGCGAGTTCGTCAAGCTCGGGAAATGCGAGCAGCAGCAGTGGAGCGTCGAGTTCGGGCGCGAGTTCGAGCAGTGGCGAAGGGGGCATGGGGGGTTCGGGGGGCTCTTGCAGCAATGGTCAGAAAGACGGTCAAGAAACGGACGTGGATTGCGGAGGTCCAGATTGCCTTCATTGCGTGGGCGCAGCCTGCGGAGACTCGAAAGAATGTGCCTCGCAAAGTTGTGTCAATAGCAAGTGCGTGCCCCCGAGTTGTTCCGACAAAGTCAAAAATGGCCAGGAAACCGATATGGATTGCGGTGGGCCCGATTGTGGAAATTGTGCCGACAATTTGGGCTGCGTGGTTCCCGAAGATTGCATGAGCGGCATCTGCAGCAGTGGTCTATGTTTTCCTCCATCGTGCAGCGATGGCGTGAGTAATGGCAACGAGAGTGGAATCGATTGTGGCGGAACGGTCTGTGCGAAATGCCCACCCGGCGCGAATTGCAGAATGGGCGTCGATTGCCTGAGCAATTCGTGCTTGTCGAACAAATGCGTGTGCCCACCAGGGATGATCACTGCCTCCACGGCCAGCAATGTCACCTATTGCATCGATCAGACGGAAGTCACGAACAAGGCGTATGTGGCGTTCGTGAATACACCGAATTTGCCCCCCCAAGATCCTGTCTGTTCGTGGAATGCGACGTATGTGCCCGGGGGAGGCTTCCCAGGGGGAATGTATGATTATTACCCGGTCGTCAAGGTCGATTGGTGTGACGCTTATGCTTATTGCAAAGCCCAGGGCAAACACCTGTGTGGAGGACTTGGGGCGACCAGCGTCGATTACAATGCGTTTGCCGATCCGTCTGCGAGTATCTGGTACAATGCGTGTTCCGGACAAGGTAATTCGACATATCCCTACGGGTCGCAATTCGTTCGTGGCACGTGCGTGGGCGCGCCGGAAACCAGTACCAAATCGCCGTATACGCCACAGGGTATGCCCCTCATGATGTACTCGTGCCTCGGCAATTTCCCGAATTTGTATGACATGAGCGGTAATGCGGCCGAATGGGAGGATTCGTGCGATGCCCAGACCGGGGCAAGCGACAATTGCCGAATTCGTGGCGGCTCGTATGGCAGTGATACCACCGATCTGGCGTGTGCTGCTGACGCCGCAATGGCCAGATCGACGACATCCGACAAGATTGGGTTCCGCTGCTGTCAATGAGAAAGGAATTCGTCGTCTCGAACTACGAATCCCTCATCTGACTACGGTTTTTGCACCGCAATCGTCGTGCCTCCCGCAGGGCTGTTCTTGCCCATCCACGTGTGCAGTGCGTCGTGCCAACCTGATACTTCGGCCTTGTCATCATCGGTTCCCGAAAGCGGATCGATATGGGTCAACTTGATGATGTCATAAGCCACGAATGCATCGGGGTTTGTCCGAGGTTGACCCGCCAAAGGCCGTCCCGGACCAATTGGCACGTTTTGCACAAGCGCCTTCAGTTTGTCGAGGGCCTTCAAGTCTCCAACCAGACCCGCAACGGCCCCAAAAATGGGCAAGTCCATTTCCGCCCCGTGAATTGCCTTCAAGGCGAATTTGTCGAGTGGCCAGTCACCCATTTTCAACGTGAGCGTCGCGGCTGCTTCGGCATCGAGGGACAAACGCGCCGGGAAATACCATTCCGCAAAATCGAGCCCGGGACCTTCATACCACGAACGCGAAATATCCTCGATGGCTGTGTGTTCACGCGGCGTCACTGCGTCGTATTCGACCCACTTGTACGTTGCTTCGGGATCGGAAGGATGCATGAGTTTGCCAAAAATGCCGTCGTATTCGGTAATGGCTCCGCCTTCGCCGTGTCCGCACGAGACCGCGGCAAATGATACGCCGTTGGAGGCATCGTCGAACGCAAATCCCATGGCCGCGCGATTGGTCATTTTCGGAACCTTCGGCAATGTGAGGAGCGTCAAAAATGCCTTGTCCCGATAAGGATCGTCAACGATTGCTTCGGGCGACCACAAGGCCCGCATGGCCACCGTCGCCGCCATCGGATAGACGTCCAAGTTCAGGATCGGGAGCGAGATGAAACGCGTCGTGTTTTCAATGGCATCAAGACCGGGGGGATTAAAACCCGCAGGTCCCCCGCTCGTTCCTTCACGATATTCTTGTTCGGTCAGCGTCGGCGTAACGTCACCTTCTTGCCGCGATACGCCGTCGATCAGCACGAGACCAGCCAATTCGGAAAAACCCGATGTGCCCTCGAAATCCCACGCTGCGTATTCTTCCACAATGCTCGCACCGAGGGAATGCCCGACCAAGAAAACGCGCGATTTTCGTTCCGCTTGGGGAACCAATTCGATGACTTTGTGCAAGTCGCCAATCGTCGTGGCCAAACCCCATTCCGCCGCATAATCCAGCTGGGATTGTCCGAGAAAACCCGCAAATGTTTTTTCTTCGGCCGGTTCGCTTTCGAAATAGTAGCGCATTGCTATCTCGGGGTCTTTTTTGACCTCGGCGACATCGAGACCGTGTTGATCTTCGAGCAAATTGCTCCGGCGATCAATGGCCCACGCTTCATAAGCATCATCGGTCGTCGAGCGGCGAACGATGGCGCGCGCCATTGGATCGTAGCTCCCTGCTCCTCCGAGAAATCCGGGCATGAGCACCGCGATGGCCCGCGCAGGACGCGGCGGATCCGAATCGACGCGATAACGCACGACACGCACGAAATTGTATTCGGCTGGTGTGGAATTTCCCGTGACCGAATTCGGCGGAGGCGTTACCCCGGGAACGAGAAATACCTCGCGACGAATATGAACCTTGCCCTCATCGACGACCGCCGATGCGGGCGGAGGGGCATAAGGCGTTTCGGGAATCGGAAGCTCGGCAGGATCCGAACAACTGGCAAGAAGTAATGCCCCCACGACGAGGGCAGGGGCGGACGCAAGAGCAGAAAGATGGCGCATGTCGGAAGGGTAGGGCGAAACGTCCAGCGTGAGTAGCCCTATTTTCCCGACGATTGCAAAAAGTATTCAGGAAGCGGGAGTCTCGGCGACGAATTTGAACCGGCGCATGTATTGAATGAACGTTTCTCCCAATCCTCGTTCCCGCAATTCATCTGGAGTCATTGGAGGCCGTCGCGGTTCCCAATTGGGTTCCGTGATTCGTATCGGCCAATCGGGATTGGCAATGGCGGACCGACCCAAGGCAACTCCGTCGGCACCTTTGGCCAAAAGAGTTTCTGCTTGTTGACGCGTCCAAATGCTTCCGGCCACGATAATGGGCACATCGGCTGGACACGCCGCGCGAAAGAGCGGAATGGCATGTTCTTCGGGACGTTTTTTTGTCGGGGCAAACGAATCCCACATTGAAACATGCAGGAAATCAATACCATCGTCACACAACCATTTGGCGAGCTCGAGGTTCTCGTCGAGGTCCACGCCTTTGGTTTGTCCGAAATCCTCTGGCGAAATGCGCATTCCTACGACGAACGACGCCGGTACGGCCGCACGCACACGACGCGTAGTTTCCCGCATGATCCGCGCGCGGTTTTCGAGCGATCCACCCCAGTCATCCGTTCGCCGATTGCCCGTGGCGCTCAAGAATTGCCCCAGCAAATATCCATGCGCACCATGAAGTTCAACCCCGTCAAACCCGGCTTTGTGCGCGCGTACCGCGGCATCTCGAAATGCATCGATGATCCGCTCGATATCTTCGACCGTTGCTTCGCGCGCCGTCAAGGGTTCGCCTTCATTGCTGGCGGTCAATGGGAGCGCGCCAATGAGTTTTGCGTCGGCCCGCGCTCCGCCATGAAAAATCTGCACCAAGCTCGCTGAACCGGCTTCGCGTAAGGTCGTTGCGAGTCGCGTGAGACCGGGCAAATGTTTGTCGTCGAAAATGCCGAGTTCGCCTTTCCAACCCTGACCATCCGTCGTGACATGACTGGCACACGTCGACACGACACCGAATCCACCACGTGCGCGGGTTTCCAACCAGCGATGTTCGTCGTCGGACAACGTGCCATCATCGTGGCTTTGAAGATTCGTCATCGGCGCGAGAAACACCCGGTTTTTCGCTTTGACACCATTACGAAAAGCAAACGCTTCGAGCAGCTCTTTGTGCACCATGGTGCGCGAGCATAACCGCGACCGTGGCTGTTGTCATCCTGATGGAGACATACTTTTTTCGGCTTGCTCGAGAACCGCGGCAATTCGCTCTTCGTCGCCGTCGGCTTCGAGAGCCGCGCGAAGGGCAGAGCGCACCTTGGGAGCTACGGTACCCTCGAGTGAATCGCGTAATCGTTTTTCTTTGGCAGCATCGCGATTTGCACTGAGCGCCACGAATGCCGCCGTCCGTTCGACCATCGAAGCATCGGGATTTTCCGCGACCCGCCACAAATCTTCTTGCAAAACGGCCGGCGCTCGCGGGTCGAAATGGGCTCCGTGACCCATGGCTTTGAGCGCCCGCGCCCAGGCCGCATGGGTTTTTCCGGTGCGCAACAAGGCTTGCAGCACCGAAGGGATTTTCTTGGCTTTGGCGCTATCGATGCACGCCCGCAAGAGCAAAATCAGCTTGTCTCGCTCGGCCCAGCGTTCCTTGAAGATGCTCGTCGCGAAATCCATGGCATTGCCATTGACGAGCTCCAAATTGATGCCCGGGTGGTGAAAAAAGAAGCCTTCACTGGTATCGACGTTTTTGATGTCTCGAAATCGAATGAATCGGGTGCCCAATACCCAGACAAACAAAAGACCATCGCGGCCGATGAGCAGCTTTCGCGGCAGGAGCACAATGACGAAAAATGCGAGAATGATGGCTGCGACCAATAAAATGCCCGCCGGGCTTTCCTTGAGCAGCGGTGGGCCTGCCGCGGCGAGCAAAATGGCAACAACGACGCCACCCCAGGGCAAAAATGGCGAAGGAAGGGAAAAGATGGGTTGCTCATGCCGAGACCGACCGAGTTCTTCGAGCAACGCCATTTTTTCGAGGGTTGGCGTCGGAATCTCGTGGGTTACGACCGGGGGTGTTTTTTTTCTGTTTTGGGGTCGCCGCATGAAATTACTCGGCTATCCAGCAAGTTTCATACCGTGAACTTCATTGCCGCGACAAGAGTTCCAGCGCTTCGTCGACGGACAAAATGTCCATCCGATAGGACCAATGTTTTTGGGGGACACTAGCGGCAAGTGATTGCACCAGCGCATCGTCTTTCGGGAAACGAACGCCTCGAGAAGCCAATAAAGCCAACGCTTGCAATCCAACTCCAGGCATTTGGCACCTTTTTGCCGATTCGACGAGTTGCCGTTCCTGCGCTTCGGAAAGTGATCCCCCTTGGGAAACGAATAGGGCCGCGCAAAGAATGGAACCAATACGCTCGGTGAGCGGAGGCCAGCAACGATAGGCTTTTTCACTCAATTCTCGCGCAAGTCGGGGTTGTTTTGACCGTATCGCGACAGCGGCTTCACAAAGACAAACCAATGCCTCCACGTCGGCTGCACCAATCCAAGACACCGCTTCCACGAGCTCCACGTCCACCGGCCCCTCGTCGAGCGCTTTCGTCCGATATGCAATCGAGCGCAAAAGCCATTCAGCTCGTGCTTCACCCACCGCATGCCGACAATGACGCGCCAAATTCAGCGCATCATTGGCGGCACGTTTTGCATCCTCGAAACGAAATGCCTCGAGCAATGACGATCCCTCGAAGATTCGGGTCCATAATTTGGCAGCTGGCCATTCTTCGCCGACAAATGCCGTGGCATGGCATTCCGCAGCCTCGTCGAATCGACCTTGGCGATATCGCAATCGACCCAGCCAATTGGCAGCTCGCGCGCGATCCGCACGATCATATGAATTTTCCGCCCAGGCCACGACTTCATCCATCATGGCTTCTTCGACTTCCAGCGCGGCTCGTCGCGCCGCCATCACGCGCACGCCTTGGCGCCTGCGTTCGAGCCCTGGATCGTCAAACGCTGGCACCGCATTGGCTTCGGCCAAAGCTCGTTCGGACGACGATGTCGCCGCAAGTCCTGCCCGAACCAGCTTTTTCAAATGCTCGAGACGATCGCCTTTCATGCTCGGACGGCTGAGTTCGTAAAGCAATCGGTCAAGCGCGATTTCGGTATTTTCCGCCAAAGCAATTTCTACCCAGGTGGCGAAAAGATGATATCGATCGTCCTCGCGAACTTCCCGGGCCGTGCGTAATGCACGTACACCTTCGCCGAGCAGCAAGGTTGCTCGGGCGACATTGCCTTGAATGGCATATTGTCGAGCTGCAGCATTGACCTCCCGAACGATTTCCGTCACGCCTCTCCGATCGAGTTGTTCGACGCTCCGCAGCAGATGCAATAGGCGGCCAGGAGCGCCTTTTGGCAACTCCGCGGCCAAATCACGGTGCGCGCGACGCTGCATGTCCGGGGCCCATAACTCGTTGATGTCCGGCCAAATCGCCGGCTCGTAATGGCGATCCCTCAATTCACGGAGTACACCGCGACGGACGAGCGATTGAACTTCGACAAGCAAATCATCGAGATCGACATCCATGGCCCGCGACAACAATTCCAGATTCGCGTGAGGCGCAGCCAGAGCAATCCATACGACCGTATTCCATTCTTGCATCGTGAGACGCGCCGATTCGAGTCCCACGTCACTCGGTAGCGCAACCACCAACCCAGCCTGAAGCTCTTCCAACGTTTCCCGAAGAATCGAAATGCGCTTGCCGTCCCAGCGTCCAATCCCTGCCCGAGCCCAGGCATCGAGCTCGCGATCGATTTGCGCGGAATCACCACCGGTGCGCGCGAAGAGCACACGTGCGGCGTCCTCTTGCAAATGCAAAAGACGATTGGGTCCCGAAAACAAAGCGCGCAATTGCACTTCTTCGAGGGATCGACCTTGAACGTCAGCAAGTTGTCGAGAAAAACTAGGCACATTCAGGCGACGATTCGAGGGAATCGAGCCTTCGCGTAATCGATGCGCCACCTCCGCCGCCGATTTCGGGCGATCCACCGCATGCGTTGCCAAAAGCTGATCGAGGACGATTGCCGCTTCCGGAGGCACATTGGGCGCTGCATCGAGCAGACTCGGCACGGGAACGGTGCTGCGTTCGATAATGAAGGCACACATGTCCCCGTCTTTACGTTCATGAGGAATTTGCCCAGTCAATGCATAATGAACCATGACGCCGAGGGCATACAAATCCGTGCGGGCAGTGGCCCGTTGCTCACCCAATTGTTCCGGCGCGAGGTACAAGAAAGTTCCCACGATTTTGCCGGTATCGGTTAATTTATCGACAGCCGGACCATGATTCGCGGAAAGACCAAAATCCAAAACCACGGGTCGTTTGTCAGGGCGAACGATTACATTGTCGGGTTTGAGGTCGCGATGGACGATACCGGCCGCGTGGATGCGACTCAATGTGTCGAGCAAGAAAAAAAGTATTGGTTCGAGGTCGGAATAAGAACACGGAATTGGAAGACCGGGAAAAGCGCCACCGGGAACGAGTTCGGTGACCATGAAATGGCGATCGCCGTCGATTCCTTCGTCGACCAGGCGCACGACACCTGGCAGACGCAATAGGCGCAACATGGCGATTTCTCGCCGCAAACGAGCCATGTTCGTAGGGGAATCCGTGCGGAGAAGTTTGACCGCGACCCGCTCATCCGTCAGCCGATCATCAGCGTCCCATACTTCGCCTTGCCCCCCGACACCGATGAGCGTACGCAAAACGTATCTTTCGGCGACCGTTTTCCCCCCGCGCTCTTCCACGCGCGGAATACGTGGCACATCGTCTATCCGCGCAACTTCACGCAAAAATAAATCATCGGAATCGGAATCGTCGTCGTAGTCATCGTCATCGTTGATCGAGATTATCGGTGGTTGGGCAGAAAAAACCCCGCTAGCCATTGAGCTACTCTCCTTCCCCGAGAAGCCCCTCGCGTCGCGCCATCTCGCGCAGTCGATCCTTGATGAGTTGAAATCGTTTACGAAGTCGCGCCGCTTCTTTTTTTCGCGCTTCAGGTGTCAATGGCGTTTCCTCGTCACCTCGTAGCACATCCGCGAGCGCATCCCACGTGAGGTCGCGATCGACACGCAACATGAGCAGCTCTTGGTCTTCCTGCGGCAATGACGCGCGAAGAGCGACCAGTCGCGAACGCGTTTCCGTGCGCAAAAAAACGGCCGTACGAGTTCGAACTTCCTCGACGATTCGAGACATCGCCGAACTCTCGAGCGCGTTTAGGCGTTTCTTTTTTCGGGCCGAATCCCGCCGATAACGGTAGGACAACCGTCGCGCGATCGCATATGCAAACGTGCGAAACGTCGAGTTGCCGGCAAAGTTCGGAAGCGCCTGCCAAAATGCCTCGGCAAACAAAGCAAACACGTCGTCCGCGTCCGTTTCACTACGATGAACTGCAACGAGAAAAGAATATATTTCCGGACCGTACGATTCAATGACGAGCGTTGCCGCACCATCACGATCACCCTCCGACAAACGCTGCCGAAGGGTTCTCTCTAGTTCGTCCCGCTTGCGTTCAAGTTCTTCCCGATTTTCGCCCATGCTGCAACGCTCGCGATGGAACGCCTCCGTGGTTGGACCTTCCCCGCAAATTACACGAAGGATTTCTCATTGCCAAACGGTTATTCTACATTTGTATGAACGGCAGAATCGTGAAATGGGCCTGTACGTGCGCTCGCTGTGTCGCTGTGCCAATCTGAGCAATATGGCGCACATCAACCAGGTTCTGGCCCGTGCATGCCGGGATCAGGCGTTTCCATGGGTTGACGCTTCGCGTCGCGCGCGCATCGCAAGCCGCTCATGACCATCCGAAAACGTGGGGGATGATGGACGCGATTGGTGGAACGTAATCCGAGGGCATGGTAATTGAATCCGCCTCCACGCAACACATTTTCGCACTCGGTGGGAATGGGGTTCGACCCTGTAAAACCCTGCTGATTTCGTTTGCGAAGGTCGGCGTAGGTTTCTTCCGCAATGGCACAACTGACGGATTGTCCCGTTGCGGCGCCAGGACGCCGATAAGCAATGGGATCGTACACGTCTTCCATCCATTCCCACACGTTTCCGGCGAGGTCGTGATGGCCATAGGGTCCGTCGCCATCAGGATGCGTTCCAACGTCCGCGGTAATGGATTGTCCAAATACGGCACGATGGGGTCCAGGTGGATTGCTGCCCCAAGGGTAAAGCCTTCCTTCTGGACCGCGAGAAGCTTTTTCGAATTCAGCTTCGGTAGGTAATCGTTTACCCACGAACGCACAATAAGCTCGCGCGCTGAACCACGATATGCTGCTCACCGGCTGTTTTGGTCCCCGAAATCGTTTGTCCGGACCTAATCCGTTGCGCTCGGCATTGGCAGGCTCGGGTGGGGGGCATTCATTGGCGGCAACGCATCTCCCCCAGTCTTCATTCGTGACCTCGTTTTCGTCCAAGTAAAATGCCGGCAAAGTAACGCTATGTGCGGGCCATTCGTCCGGTTCACCGCCGCTATCGGCTCCCATGATGAACGGACCCGCAGGCACCAGAATCATGCCCTCCCGACGCGCGGGAAGAGGTTCGTCCGCGGGCGGAGGTGGGTTTGGTGGTGGATGATTGGCCGAAGGGGTCGGGATGGCCGTATTCGCGGAATTCGTCGCAAGAACGGGGGGATCGACGTGCGCCGTCGGCGTATTGCCGCCTGCGCACGAAAGGACGGTCAAGCCAATGAGGAAAACGAATGTCGACGAATCCGCGCCCGTCATTTTTCCGAAATATAAGTTCGCTTCAGCGCGTCGGCCAAAGTCGCATGTGAAAGCGTCACATTGATTCTTCCCGTGGAATCGTCGCGATGTTGGGGATTGCGCTTGATCGCAAATAACGTGATGTCGTCGTATTGGGACGCGCTTCCAATGTGCTTTTTGACCGCCGCCTCGAGATCCCCGAGCATGGCCGTCACTGATGAAGCTCCACGCCGCACGATATCCAAAAATGGCTCTTCACCAAATTGGCGCTCGCGGATATCGAGTGCATCCGTAATGCCGTCCGTAAAACCAATGAAGGTATCGCCAGGTAACAAGACGACGCTCCCGAAATCGAAATCGAGGTTCGGAATGGCTCCAAGGGCAGGCCCCGTGCATTCGAGGCGTATCTCGGTACCCGTCGGAGCGATGATGATTGGTGCATCATGACCGCAATTGATGTATTGCATTCGCCCTGTTTCCGGATTCACGATGCCGAAAAATAAGGTCGTGAACATCCCGGAATGTCCGTGATTGCGGGCGAGGTAGTCATTGGTTTGCGGAATGCTCTGCAAAAGCTCGTCAGCTGTTTTCGCGTGCAGCGCATAATTCCGTAAAAGCCCCCGAACGAGCGCCATGAAAAGCGCAGCGCCCACTCCCTTGTCGCAAACGTCCGCCAGGGCAAACGCGAATTCACCCGAGGGAAGTGAGTACACATCATAAAAGTCGCCGGACAGATGCCGCGCAGGCATGAATCGAAACGCAATCTGCCAACCCGGTACCGACGGCAAATCCCGCGGCAAAAATTCGGATTGCAACACCCGCCCCATTTGCATTTCGCGCTGGATCGCCACCAAACCTTGTTCTGCTCGCTCACGCGAAAGCTCGAGCTCTCGATGCACTCCTTCGAGATCGCGGACCCGCTTCTTCAGCTCGTCGTCGGTTTGTCCAAACAAATACGCATTATGAATTGCAATGGCGGCCTGACACGCGAATGCTTCGAGCAGCTCCAATTTTTGCGGCGTGAATTGTCCCGCAAATACCCGATTGTCGACATACAACACTCCAATCACCTTGCCCCGAATCTGCAAGGGTGCCGCCATGATGCTTGTGAGCCGACACATGATGACGCTGCGTTGCTGCATGAATCGCGGATCCGTCTGCGCATTACCCGTAATCACCCCCTTACCCGTCGAGATCACCTCACGCACGACGGTGCTCGAATACGCAAATTCCATACTCTGGATGCTATCGCGATCCCGATTGCGAGCAGCTTTGACAATATCGCGCCCCAATTCGTCTTCCATTACGAGGTAACCGCGCTCAGCCTTCGTCAAGTCGATGACCGTGTCGATGATCCCGTCGAGTATCGATTGCAAATCAGCGCCCGAGCAGATGCTCTTGCCTACCTCGAGCAGCGCATCTTGCGCTTCGCGATTGAGCGCCGATTGTTGTTGCGATTCGAGCTCACTGGCCTTGCGAAATCTGTCCAATGTGTCGGAGAGCGACTCGATCTCATCGGCGAGATCCCGGGACGTCGCCGGACCTCGTTCCCGCATCAAGCTTGCAACACCGGCGAGTTTGACCTGCAACAGCGCCACATGGCGCATGATTCGTTCGGTTTCTGTCCGCTGTTCATGCGGGGCGCGACGTGGCGTGAACGTCATGATTCATCCTCGTAGGAAAACCGGAGCATAGATGGCACAGCGCCGTTTGGCCAGCAGAGCTTGCGAGTTGGTGGAGTCGTCTGGTAAAGCCAGAGCAATAACAGGGCTTGCTAAGAGCGTGTTTAACAGGCTCTAAGGAACTTGCTACTCTTCCTTGACAGTGTACGTCCGCTGCCTCTTTTCGGCTTTGCTGCTCGAGTCGTCACAACAGTTGCACCTGATGATGGTGGCCACGGAGTCCGCTCGCCGTAACAGGTTATGGCCCCTCGAACCTGGACATGCACAACCTACGAACTGGACAATTGATTGTCCTGGTACCGTGTTAGCGAAACCAAAAATGTCTCGATATGGTTTGTCACGATCGAAGGGCACATGTCCGATCTAGGAAATCCGCAGCAAGAGCGTTGCCCGCGGTTTCATTTCAAGGCCCGCCGTCTTGGCACTTGGGATGGTCGGTACGTTGCGCGCATATAGCCTGCCAATCCATGCCTGCCGGACGACCGTCGAGAAGCGTACATTCACGTCCCGGCGCATGTCTTTGCGTAACCGTGCACTTCCGATCTGGGTGCCCGAGCCGCTGTTGGCATTCCTCATCCGAAATGCAGGAGCTGCAATGGCCATCGATGCACATCTGGAACGGACATTGGCCATCCTTTTCGCACGGGCTGCCCAGAGCAATGCCGCACGAGAAGATCGCTATGCATTTTCCGCGATCGCAGAATCCGTCCCCGCATTCATCATTGCGTTGGCATGCGCGATTTGGCACGTTCTTGGACCAGGGCACCCGCGGACACATGTCAGCAATGACTTTTTGCTCCGCCGTCAACTTCACTCCGTACTTCTCGACGGCTTCCGAGGGGGT
>DAOMZH010000061.1:0-22794 GCA_035437985.1 Polyangium sp. (in: bacteria)
GCCGGACGGTATCGAAGAAATGTCATCGAGTTCCGCGGCGGGCTTGTCGAATGGTTAGAGTGGTTTGTCGACGTCGTCGTCCGCGTCCTCGTCGTCGTCGTCCTCGTCGTCGTCATCAGGTGTCTCGTCGACGTCATCGTCTGCTTCGTCATCGTCGACAGCGTCGTCGTCGTCGTCGTCCTCGTCGGGCACTCCGGTGATGCATATGATCGTCGCCAAATCCGATTTGGGGATGACGATCCAAAACGATTCTTCGGCGGTCGCGTGTGGACTCGATCCACAAACGCTTCCGACTGGGATGACTGGAGATGCATTGGAGTGCACGCACATCACGGATACGAGCGGGATTTTTTTCCACGGGCTCACGGCGAATTTGGAAGTGGATGTGCCGTACACGTTCAGCTTCTTTTTCCGTAATGGAACGTTTGATTCGCCTTACGGTCATCTGCCCCCGGAGCCAAGTATCAAGATGATTTCGCCGAATGGGAGTGGTGGCGGACAAATGGGCACGTTCGATTCGTATCCGAATGGGTGGTATCGTCAGAGATACCTGTTTACGGCGACGGCGACGGGAACCTATCAATTGGGTTTTAGCCATTCGCTAAATCGTCCACCGGGAGGCGGATATTGGCTTTATGGTTTTCAGCTCGAGACCGGGAATGCCGTGACTGACTACGTGCCGTAGTGCAGCTTCGCAGATGGTTTGGCGGGGCTAACGTGCGGGCAACTGCGCGAGGGATGGTGCTCGCGCTGGTTGTACTTCGTCCCGTGGGGCGTTTTTCAACCCTTGAACGTCGAGCTGCCAAAATCCCCAAACGGTTCGTCCCGTTCACGCACCGCCGTCTTGAATCCCACTTCCGCCGCCCGTTTTTGAAACGCGTACCCCTCCGCCGTGTGCCGGGTGAGGCCATCGAAAAATGTGCCCAACACTTGCAGCGATTGCAATCCCGCCGCGTGCATCGTCTGGTTTACCAGCAATTTCATCATCACCAATTGATTGATCGGATTGCGCGCAATGCGCTCGAGCAAAATCTCGAAACGTTCGTCCAGGCGATCTCGGGGCGCACACTCGATGGCCAAACCCCATTCCACAGCTTCGCGACCATTGAGGCAATCGCCGGTGAACAAGAGGCGTTTGGCTTTTTCCGGACCAATGCGCAAGGCCCACACGGACGTCGTGGGACTGCCCCAAACGCGGGCCGGAGGATAACCGATTTTCGCGTTTTCTTCGATGACCAGCAAATCGCTACACAAGGCCATATCGGTGCCGCCAGCGACACAGAATCCGTGTACTTTGCAGACGACGGGTTTGTTAGCGTGAAATAAACTCATGAATCCACGAACGTTGCGGGACATCATTTGGTAATCGACGACGGGATCCCACGTGTTTTCCGGATCGTGATTGCGGGAAACGACCTCGGGATCGACCGGGGACCCAGCCGGAAATTTGGTAAAGGTGTCGGCAGCATGGGCTGCGTCCTGGAGGTGTTCGGCATTTTGGACGAGGTCATAACCGCCGCAAAAGCCTTTTCCGTTTCCGGAAAGAGCAATAACGTGCACGCGGGGGTCCAGATCGGCGCGTTCGACGCAATGAGCAAGTTCGCGTGGTAAATCGGGGGTAATGCCGTTGCCGCGGTCGGGGCGGTTGAGGGTGATGCGAGCAATACGTCCAGTCACGTCATAGGTCATCGTGGCGAGCGTTTCCATGCTCATCATCCTATTCCACGTTCGGCGACAAAGGAAGCAAGAAGATCCGTTTTCTTGACAAACGCGAGATGTTCTGGCGTTCTCGTGAATCGAGGTATCCCTATGACATTGATGAAGCATTGGCAACATGGTTTGACGTTCGTGTTCGCGTGTTCGGCGTTTGCGTGCACAGGAACCGTGGGACCAGCAGATGGCGGGGCAGGCGGAGTCGGTGGCGTCGAAGCGTCTTCTTCGAGCAGCGGAGGCGGCTTTGGGGGCGCCAATGGCAGCAGCGTGTCGTCCAGCACGGGGTCGAGTATGGATTCGTGCGCGGGCGTGACGTGCGGCGGGCACGGGACGTGTTCCATGACAAACGGCACAGCCGCGTGTACGTGCACGTTCGGGTATCACGCCGTGGGGCTCGATTGTGTCGTTGATGAAACATGTGCCGGGAAAAACTGCGGGACGTGTGGGCAATGCGAAGTCGTCAATGGCCTGGCGATGTGCACGTGCCCGAAGGATTACATGTGGCAGGGCGACAAATGCGTACTCGCCATCGATCCATGTGCCAATGCAAATTGCACAGCGGATCAACGTTGCGTCCCCGAGGCGCATTGCCAGCCGCTCGGTGCGTGCGTGCAGAGGTGCGATTGCAGCAATTGCCCCAACTGCGGTCCGGACAATTCCGACGGACGTTGGAATGATTGGCAAGAATATTGCGGAGCCGCGCCGGATCAAATGCCGGCTACGATGGCGTGCAACAAACCTTGTCCTCCGGGTGAAGGCTGTTTGCCATACGCTACGCCCATTTGCTGGCCCATCGAAGGCTGTTTCAGTTTGTAAAACAAGTTTTGTGCCGGCAGAACTTGGCGTTCCTGATCTCGTCGCAAGTCGCATGTCGACGGGTGAAACTTCGGGCTTGGCGAGCGGGTGGGACATCGAGTATGGTGCTGCGCATGTGTCGAAACATTCGCGTGTTGCACCATTTCGAGCCTCCCACGACCGACGAAGAGATTCATGACGCCGCACTTCAATACGTGCGCAAAGTCAGCGGCATCCAATCTCCAGCGAAAGCCGATCAAGCCGCATTTGCGGAGGCGGTCGAGACCATTGCCAAATCCACCAGAGAACTGCTCCATTCTTTGGGCGCCCGCGGCGAACCGCGCACACGGGAGGGTGAACGCGCAAAGGCCAAAGTGCGCTGGGAAAAACGCGAGACGCGAATCCGCGGCTGAGGCGGTTTTCGTGCGAAGCCGGCAAGTGAAGTACGAAGCAAGGGTTACTTGCGGAATTGATTGACACGGATTGCAACCAGAGGTAACTAAGGCAATGGGTAGCCAATACATGTCCCTGCACATCGCCGATCCGGCGCTGATTCAAGCACGATTGCGCGGCGATTTTGCGGATCTGGTCGAGTCGCTTTATCGCGGCGACAAACCTCCAGCCGACGAATTACGTCCGGCATTCGAAATCATGGCGCGGGGGACGTTCGTTTTCCTTCCGAAGGGAAAAACGCACCCGGAGGGTATCATCTACTGTCGAGCCGTCGAGCACTTGTTACGCACGCTCGGACGTCGAACCTTGGGTATCGAGTTTTACCCGGACGAAGGTGAAGATCCATTTTGGGAGCTCGCGTTTGGGCGGTGTGAAGCGCCATGGCTCGATTTGCCGCATTGTGAATCGGGTATTGCCGTGACCGCGTGGCGGAGTCCCAACACGTGTGGGTCCATGGCCTGGTCCATTCGTCGGGCATTGGAAACGCAGTCGTTCAATCCGCGATACAGCCCGAAAACGTCGCTGGAAGAAGCATTGCCAGCCCTCGAAGAAGGTCATTCTTCGCGTCACGGACTATTTTCGATTTTTCAGGGATGAGGGTGTACGATGCAAACGGTCACCATTGAAGAGGTACAGGCGTTGGCGCCCGATGCGCGAGCATTCGCCGACGCCAAAAAGCTGTCGAAAGTGTCGAGTTGGCGCCGGTTGGGCCGAGATGGGGATGCTATTTGGGGCGTTGCGCTCGGATCAAAAGGCGACGCATATGCTGTATTTGCAAAATCTGCAGCCGGTGCGCAATGCAGTTGTCCGAGCAGGAAAAAGCCCTGCAAACATGCTTTGGCGTTGTTGCTGCTGGCGGCAAATGGTCATCCGTTCGTGGAAGAAGCGTTGCCCGGAGCTCATCGGTTTGCGTGAGCAGTTTGTATTCGGGCGGGAAATTGTCCCCTTGACGTGCTCACGGCGAGCCCGTTAGGCTGATTTTCGTGACGATGGAACCGAATACGATCATCGACGAACGTTTTGCAATCATTTCTCTTGCTCGAACAGGAGGAATGGGTTCCGTCTATCGCGCGCTGGATCGTTCGACGGGCCAGCATGTAGCGCTCAAGCTGCTGCACGAATTATCCGACGATTATGCGCGATTTCGCCATGAAGCGCGCATTTTGGCCTCGCTCGCGCACCCGCATGTCGTGCCGTTTGTCGCGTACGGTACGCGCGCCGAAGGGCAGCCGTACATCGCGATGGAATGGATTGAAGGCGAAAGTCTCACCGAACGTTTGGGGCGTGAAGGATTGACGATCGGCGAAACCTTGTCATTGGCCCGCGGTGTCACCTCGGCGCTCATGACGGCACATGCGCAAGGCATTGTCCATCGAGATCTGAAACCCAGCAATTTGATGTTGCCCGGTGGCGATGTTTCAGCGGTCAAAATTGTCGATTTCGGAACCGCCCGTTTGGCAGAATTTCATACGACGATTACCCGGTCGGGCACCATATTGGGCACACCCGGATACATGGCGCCAGAACAAGCCCGTGGGGACGAAGACGTGGGCCCGGCGGCGGACATTTTCTCCTTGGGCTGCATTCTTTTCGAGTGTTTGGCAGGAAAACCGGCATTCGAGGGTTTACGTCCCATTGCACTTTTGGCCAAACTGCTGCTCGAAGATGCTCCGTCACTCATGGATGTTCGTCCGGGATTACCGGAACCATTGGCCTCGCTGGTGCAGCGGATGCTCGCGAAAGAGCCGTCCGAACGTCCGAATGACGGAAATGTATTGGCCAACGAGCTCGATCTGCTCGACGAACGCGAGTTATCGCGAAAACGTCTCACCATGCGTCCGCCGGCGCCGACGGACACCGGGCGGCTGCATTCGCTCACAAATGCGGAACAACGTCTTTTGACGATTGTTGCGGTAGGTGCGCCAAGAGTGTCGGGCACTGCGGTGCCGCCAACCGGACCGAAATTCGAATTGCAAGCATCGGTGCGTCGCGCCATTGAATCACGAGGGGCGCGTGTGGAAGCTCTGGCCGATGGCACCGTGCTCGTCGTGCTCGCATCGCGAGGAAGTCCTAGTGATCAAGCGGCGGAAGCGGCCCGCGCGGCATTGCAGATTCGTCTTTATTTGCCCCATACTCCCATTGCGCTGGCCATGGGTCGTGGCGAAGCGGATCGTCGATTGCCCATGGGCGAGGCGCTCGAACGTGTCGTTGCGCTTTTGGCTGAATGTAGTGCGGCGATAAGCATGAAACCGGAGCCGATTTTCATTGACGAATTGGCCCGGGCATTAATCGAAGAGCGCTT
Organism: Polyangium sp. (in: bacteria); assembly: GCA_035437985.1. Taxonomy (GTDB): domain Bacteria; phylum Myxococcota_A; class Polyangia; order Polyangiales; family Polyangiaceae; genus Polyangium. Next base: position 5,264 of record DAOMZH010000061.1, read on the forward strand.
CGATGTGCGGCGCGAAGGCGAGAATCATCTATTGCTCGGCGAATGGACGACCGGCGACGAACCGCGCCTCTTGCTGCGAAAACCCACGCCATTCGTTGGGCGCGATCGGGTCATTACCAATCTTTTTGGCTCCATCGACGATGCCATTGACGAACCACGTTCCACCGCATTGCTCGTCACGGCGGGCGCCGGCATGGGCAAGTCACGCGTGCGGCAAGAGTTGGTCCTGGCCATTCGCGCGCAACAACGTGATTTCACGATTTTGGTCGGGCGCGGGGACGTCATCGCCGTCGGATCGCCGTTTGCAATGATTGGCTCGGCATTACGCGGGGCGTTTGGAATCGAAAGCGGTGAACCCTTGGAGGGTCAGCGGCAAAAACTGATGCGGCAAGTGGAAATCGCCGTTGGCTTCGAGGCAGCGCGCGATGTCGCGGAATTTTTGGGGGAAGTATTGGGCACTCCGTTCCCGGACGAACACAGCCCCCGATTGCGTGCTGCACGTCAAGATGCTCACGCCATGGCCGCCCGCATCGAGTCGGCATTCATTCGTTATGTGCAGGCGACACTGAGTCGCAAACCGTTGTTGCTTCTTTTCGATGATTTGCATTGGGGTGATGCGCCGTCGGTGCGGATCGTGGACGCAGCATTACGGGCAATGGCGGAGCGGCCGTTTGTCGTCGTTGCATTTGCCCGACCCGAAGTGCACGACCGATTTCCGCGACTCTGGGCCGGCCGTCAAGCGCAAGAAATTCTCCTGCAACCGCTCGCACGTCGGGCATGTGCCGAATTGGCGCGGGCAGCGTTGGGCGATTTGCTCACGGCCGACAAAATGAACGCAATCATCGAACGATCCGAAGGAAATGCGTTTTACCTGGAAGAACTCATCCGCGCCGTGGCAGAATCTCCACAAAGCAGTGGTTTGCCCAGGACTGTCCTCGGCATGATCGAAGCGCGTCTCGCTCGTCTGCATCCCAATGCGCGCCGCACCTTGCGCGCAGCGAGCGTTTTTGGTTCGTCGTGTTGGCGCAATGGCGTTTTCGCGTTGCTCGGTGAAGAAGACGAAACGCGGGCCAGCGCGTTCGATATGCTGCTGGAAGGCGAATTGCTCGTCCGGAGCAATACGCGGCGGTTTGCCAATGAAGAGGAATATACATTTCGGCATGAACTGATTCGGGAAGCGTCTTATGCCATGCTCACCGACCGAGATCGGCGGCTCGGACACCGTTTGGCTGGGGCGTGGCTCGAAAAAATCGGCGAAATAGACCCGGCCATTCTTGCGGAACATTTCGAGCAAGGTGGAGAAGGCGAACACGCGACGACTTATTATTTGCAAGCGGCAGAGCAAGCATTACGGGCAGGCGATTATGTCGCCACTTTGTCCATGGCGGAGCGGGGCATCAAGGTCGCGCGCCAAGGCGAAATTCCAGCAGGTCTTTGGGCTCTGCAGGCCGAAGCTGCATATTGGGGCGGAAATTGCGATCTCGCGTTGTCGTCGGCTCTCGAAGCATTACGTCGTGAACTTCCCGGTTCGAGTGTGTATTGTCGAGCGTTGTTGGGGGCGATTGGGGGCGCGCTGCTTTTGCAACGACCCGTCGCCTTGCGGGACGCGACAGCGCACCTTTATCAGGTCGAACCAACGCGGGAAAACGTCGTCATGTTGGCTCAGGCGTATTTGCAACTCGTAAATGCGTTTGTCTTGTCCGGTGGCCGCAATGCCGCAGAACCATTTCTCACGCGTATGCTCGAGTCGTGCGGGGCATTCATGCTCGAAGAGCCCGCCGTGGCTGGGTGCATTGAACATGCACGTGGGACTTTCGCTCGTTCGGGTGAACAAAACCCATATGCGGCGCTTCTCGCCGATCGGGCCGCCAAACGGCATTTCGAGCAGGTCGGTTATCAGCCGCTCGAAGCGCAATGCACCGCCTTCATTGCCAAGGATTTATTGGAGCTCGGGGCGTATGACGAGGCCGATCAATGTCTCGCGACCATTCTCGGTCGGGCCCCGGCGGAGAATCTTTCTTTGGCGCAGTTGATTGCTCGCAATCATTTTGCACTTTTGCGTCTCGCGCACCAGGAAATCGCTGTCGCCGAGGCGTATGCGCGGGAAACTGTCGTGCATTGCACGCGACAAGGGGAATTGCTGCATGGCAAAGCGGCGCAATTGATCGTCGTGGAGGCGTTGATTGATCGCGGGGAAATCGAATTGGCGAGCGTGGAACTCGAGAAAGCCCGGGCGACCGGTCCTGGTATTCGGCACCTGGATGGCTGGGCGCGCACGCTCGAAGCGGCGTTGTTGTTGCGTCAAGGTCAGCCTGTCGAAGCGGCCCGCGCTGCAGAGGCCGCATTAACGACGTCGCGGGTCGCAGGCGTTTTCTGGCCTCGGCACTCCTTGGCCGTGCTCACGCTCGTGGAAGCCTTGATCGCTGGCGACGATCGTTCCGAAGCGCGCCATGCATTGCGCAATGCTCAGCATGTGCTGCTTTTGCGAGCTGATTTGATCGAGGATCCCACCTACTCCAAAACATTCCTCCAAGGCGTGCGCGAACATGCACGCATTCTCGAACTCGCCCAACAATGGATCAATTCTCCGGACGCCCCGAATTCCAGCCGGGACTCGAGGCCGTAAGTAATTGGAGTGTAAAGACGATCGGCTCATGTATTCGGCCATTTTATTCTTGCATTCGTGGCTCCGCTGGCTCGTCGTCGGCTCGGCGATCGTCGTTGTGGTCTTTGCGCTGCGGGCGCGGGCGATGGGGCGCGACTATACCCGGACAGATGATCGCTGGGGGCTGGTATTCATCGTGGCGCTCGACTTGCAGGTGACGCTTGGTTTGACCATGTACCTGTTTCTCAGCCCGTTTACGCGGGCGGGATTTCAAGATCCATCCGCCGCCATGCGTTCGTCGGTGTTGCGGTTTTTCCTCATTGAGCATGTCGTTTCGATGGTCCTCGCGCTCGTTGCCGCGCATGTGGGTCGTGTGCGTACGCGGCGCGCGTCAGTTAGTCGGGAAAAACATCAACGAGCGGCATCGGGGGCATTGATCGCGCTATTGTGCGTCTTGGTCGGGATTCCTTGGCCGTTTCTTCCTTATGCCCGCCCCCTGGCGCGAACCTCGGTTCCCGATCGCGAAACAGTGGCGCCCACGCATATGGTTTCAGCACAAACGAAAGAGATTTTTCAAACGCGGTGTGCCCCTTGTCATGGGGCAAATGGTCGGGGAGATGGTTCAGCAGCCATCAATCTCGTGCCTCGTCCGCGTGATTTTCAGGACCCGGCCTGGCAACGAAATGTCACCGATCAAGACATTGAAACCATCGTACGTCGCGGGGGTTTGTCCGTTGGCAAAAGCTTATTGATGCCCGCTCACCCTGATTTGGACGACGAACGTATTCGGGAGTTGCGTCAGCTCGTGCGGTCTTTTGGAAACTGAGCCTTCCCGCGGTGAACCAACGACGATGAGAAACGTTTGAACACAAATTATGTTTCCTTGCGCGATGTCGCGAGCTGCTCGTCAAGTGGGCATTTGGCGAAATTTGGTGTGGTCACGCTATTGACCAGGTAATTCGAGTTTCGTGCTCGCAATGACGAAAGTCCATTTTTCAGTACCATAGGGATAAAAAATATTTATCGGCTGGGATTGCTGGATTGCGTTGAAACGTTACGTCAACGTACATTTTATCATTCGTTCGAATTGTGCTGGCTCGAAGTGAATGCGTTGTGTAGGGTGAGCCATTCCTTTCGAGCGGCGCGAATCGTCCTCGAAACGTTGAATTCGATGAATTCTGGTGCGCGAGCCTCGAGGCTCATGTGACGCACCTCGGGTTTGAATATCCAAAGGAGTAGATTGCCATGAATCGTGCACTTGGTCTCGTTGCCCTCTCGCTTTTTGCTCTCACGGCGTGCGTCGTGGAACCGGGAACCGACGACGAGAGTATGGAAGAAAGTGACATCGCGCCGGATGTCGACGGCAAAGCCGTGATGCCAGTCAGGGGTTATGCAGGTACGACGAGCAACGCGACGAGCAGCATCACGTATCACGGCGGTAAAATCATGGGCGCGGGCGTCAAAGTGTACATGATTTGGTACGGCGCATTTAATGGTGGTTCGGGTTCGTCGACGAGCTACAAGAGCATTATGAACGACCTGATCAGCGGCATCGGCAGCTCGGCCTATTACGCGATCAATACGTCGTACACCGATAGCACTGGCGCCTCCGTGCAAAAGTCCGTCACGCTCGCGGGCCAGCAAGACTTCGGCTACTTGAGCGGTAAAACCCGTTTGACCGATGCGAACATCAAGACGGTCGTGACGACCGCGATCGCCAATGGCCTCGGCCCCGCAGGTGGTGACGAAAATGGTCTTTATTTGGTGCTCACCTCGAAAGACGTCACCGCATCGAGCGGCTTTTGCAACCAATACTGCGGCTGGCACACGCATGCGACGATCAACAACAAGAACATCAAATACTCGTTCGTTGGCGATGCCAATCGCTGTCTGAGCAGCTGCGCCGATCAAACCACGAGCCCCAATGGCGACCCCGGTGCTGATGGCGCTGCGTCGGTTGTCGCTCACGAACTTGTCGAAACCGCATCCGACCCGGACCTCAATGCCTGGTATGACTCGAGTGGTGCTGAAAACGCCGACAAGTGCGCTTGGAATTTCGGTGCGACGAGCACGGCGTCGAATGGCTCGTTGTACAATATGTCGATTAGCGGTCGCCAGTACCTCATCCAGCAAAACTGGAGCGCGGCGAGCCAATCGTGTGGCCTCAAGTGATCTGCGCCCGCGCGGGATCGTTTTGACATCATACGAACTCAGGTAGGACAAACGAGGGCGGGCAGCGAGAAACTGCTCGCCTTCGTTATTTTCGTGAACTCTTTCCCAAAGACGAGGACCTTCGATTCGCCATGCGTTCCCTGCTTTTGCTCAGCCTTCCGTTCGTCGTGACCAGCGCTCTCGCGTGCACATTGGAACCGCAGCCCATTCCCATGGCGCCCGCACCTCCGCCTGTCGAAGCATCGGCATTCATGAATGCGTACGCGGATGCCATTTGCAATCGTGCGGCCAAGTGTTTTACCGTGGCGAGTTACCTCGACCCGACCTGTCGCGCGGAAACGCGAAAGTTCTTTGGTGAAGACGTCGAAGCGGCCATTGCTGCGGGACGCATCGTATACGACACAGATGCCGCAGGAGCGTGCGTAGCGGGGCTCGAAGCGCTGGATTGTCTGGCCGAACATCCCAGCGACCCGACGCTTGCCGCTTGTTACGAGGCGCTCACGGGCACGGTTCAGAAAGACCAACCCTGTTTTGGAACATTCGAATGCGCCGAAGGTCTTTGTTATTCGACGACGGGTGATGCATGTCCAACCGTGTGCCAAGCGGTGGCGAAAAAAGGCGAGGCATGTTCATTGCTGTCGGGACCTTATTGCGACGAACGTGAAGGCTTGCGTTGTTCGCAAGGAACCTGCGTCGTTCCGGCTTCCAAAGGTGGCGCTTGTCTGGACAATTTTGGCTGCACGAGTGGTACGGTCTGCGTCGGAAACGAATGTGTTCCATTGCGAAAAACCGGGTATGGATGTGCGAAAGATTCTTCGTGCGCGTCAGGCAATTTTTGCGCTGCGGGAGGTGACGAAGGCGGATTGTGTGAAGAGCGCGTCCCTGAAGGAGGTGCGTGTTCGCAGGACGCTGGCGACAACAATGCGGCATTTCGACGCGTGCAATGTCAAGATGGCTTGGTTTGTCTCGGTGGAGGGCTCACGAGTGCGGGCGCGACCGTCACGGGTACGTGCGCAAAAGCCATGGATGAAGGCGGTGGCTGCACGGTCGAGCCATCGGGCTACCAACTCTTCGACACTGGCTGCAGGGACGGTCTCGTGTGTGTCGCGGGCGTTTGTCAAAAGCCACCCGCGGTCGGTGAAGCGTGCGCGCCGCATTTGGAGTGCCAACAAGACGTTGCCTATTGCGACTTCATGTCCATGCAATGCAGCGCGCCGAAAGCAAATGGCGAGGCGTGTGACATCGATCGTGAATGCGCTGGAGGTTATTGCGGCGGGATGAGTTTATGCACGGATGCGGTCACGTATTGCGGGCCGTGAAATTTCATTACGCGTTTTCTGCCCAATGCACGCGCAGGACGCTCTCTTCGCCAGGCACCCCGACACGTAGGGGAAAACCATAATGTCCCGTCCCGCGATGCACATACAATCGATTACGCCCCAATGCCCACAAGCCGTGATCGGGAATCTCCGTGAACGTACTGACAAACGTGTGTGGCAGGCCAAACACCAAAAGCCCGAGCTGCCCGCCATGTGTATGTCCACCAAAGACTAGGTCGGCTTCGCCATCGGGCACATGACGAAATGCGCCTGGGTCATGGAGGAGCACGATGCGCTTGTGTCCCGGCAGGCGAGGATATCGTTGGAAAATGCGTTTCATACGCGGCGCGCGATCGCGAAAATGAAAATCCATGCCCAAGATTTGCACCGGACCAGCGGGAGTTTCCACGGTTCGCTCTTCATCGATCAGCAATGTCGCGCCAATGTCCCGCAAAGCGCCCGCGACGGTATCGAGCGATTCATGGTCATGATTGCCCAGGCACGCGAACACGCGGCCTGGTAGCGCCTTCAGCGGCTCGAAAGCGCGGGCCAGCGACGCGCGAGCCTCGTACGACTCCATCGTCAAGAAATCACCCGTGAGCAAGACCAAATCCGGATTGGCTTTGGCGGCTCGTTCTGCAATGGCGTGCAGCCGTTTTTCCGACATGAAGGGGCCCAGGTGCGGGTCGGTGATTTGAACGATGCGCAAAGGTCGTTCCTGACGAACTTTTCCGAGCGCATGGCGCTGGAGTTTCGGCGCGTGCTCGCCATCGAGCGTGATGTCTGTCTCTTCGAACGGCATACGCAAGCTTTGAACGACGCCGAAAAGGGCGACGACGTACGGGACGAACCAGCCGTGCGGGGTAAAACCCAATGCCGCAACGATGGACCAGGGAAGCGCGAGAATTGTTGCGGCGGAAAAATACGACGCGGGAACGCTAATGAGGGCGCGATACCAAACAGGGCGCAATTTCGGTATCGCGAGCAAGGCGAAGTGCAGGTACACGGCAATTTGCAAAAAAAGATAAACCGGCCAAATTTGCGCGAATGAACGGGCCATTCCGACCGAAATCAAGGTATGAATCGTCAGGAGTATCCCGACGAACGTGGCATACAACCGGCCTCGAAGCGTGCGAGCAACGAGCACGACACCGAGGGCCAAGACCGCCGAGATCCAGGGGAAAACCGACGGAAAAAGGGACGACAATTGCGCGAACATCGGGGTACGAATAACACACCGTTCGCGTCGCGCGAGGGCCTTTGCAAGACTTTACAGACGGTCGCTGTGCGTGGTCGCTATTTCCGGCGCTGCGTTCGTGGACGAACCACTTGACACAGCGTCCAGTCACCGAGTAAAGGGGCAGAATGCGAACACATGTTTTTGCCACACTTGCAGCCTCTTCTGCGTGTATTCTTCTCGGCGTTGCTTGTGGGTCGACGCCTGCGCCGCAACCATCGTCCACCGTGACGACGCCCGTTGCTGCCAATCCTGCGCCCTCGGCAGCGCCAACGCCTCCTCCGCCCGTGGATCCGCCGCCCGCAACCGTTGCCGCGGCGCCCGAACCTCCTCCGCCCGCGTCTGCTGTTGCTCCGCCCGAGCCGCCCCCGCCGCCTCCGGCAGCGCCTCCGCCTCCGCCCGAGCCTCCGAAGGTCGAGGCGAAAGTCAGCAAAGGCGAAGCGGTGTATTATGACGCGAATGGCCGGGGAAGCTGTTCTTTGACGTTTGGTCGGGATGCGGCGGTGTTGTCGGCGCCGAATGCGGTATACGACAAAATCCAAGCTTGTGGTCAATGCCTGGAAATTACGGGTTCGGAAGGGACGCAGGTCGTCATGGTGGCCGATCGGTGCAATGATTGTCCGCCGGATCGGCTCGTGATCAACAAGCCGGCGTTCGTGAAAATTGCGGGGACGAAAGTCGGTAATGCGCAAGTATCGTGGAAACCGGTTCCGTGCAGCGTGACCGGGAATCTCGAATTACGCGTGAAAAAGACGAGTTCGATTCATTGGACGGCGATTCAGGTGCGTAATCACCGCGTGCCCATCAAAACAGTGGCCTTCAAGAAGGGCAGCGAATGGGTGGAAATGACCCGATCGGACGACAATTATTTCGTGGCGGCCAAAGGGGTAGGGGAGAAGTCGGTGACGTTGAAGATCACGTCGATGGATGGCCAGGTCGTGGAAGAAACGTTATCGGAGTGGAAAGACGGCGAGACGTACAAGGGGGCGAAGCAGTTTCAATAGTTGCTTCGGAAAAACTCACCCCTTCAAATGCGTCGCCAAAAACGCCGTCGTCAATGCCCAAGCCTGACGCGCAGCCCCCGCATCGTAATCGCTCCGCGCATCACAGAAAAACCCATGGTTTTGCGCGGAAAACTCGACGTTCACGTACGGTTTGCCCAGCTCCCGTAGTTTGTCCACCGTCTGCTGCTGCGCTTCGTGCTTGATGAAATGATCCTTGCCCGCCCAAATCAACATCATCGGACCCGAAAGCGTCGGCGCATACGTTAGTTTGTCCGGAGCAATGCTCCCATAAAACGAAATGGCCGCGTCGAGTTTCACCACGCCGTTGGCGACAAACGACAAACGCCCACCCATGCAAAATCCAAGACAACCCATTCGCCCATTCACCGCGGGGTGTTTCCCAAGGAAATCCGCTGCAGCCCGAATATCCGCTTCGCTCTGCTGCGCATCGTATTTCATCGCCAATTGAATGCTCGCCGGAAGGTCGGTGTACGAGCCAATGTGTCCCGGCACCTGGCGATGAAACAAGTCCGGAGCAAACGTGACATACCCTTCGCGCGCATAACGCTCGGCAACATCCTTGATATGGTCATTGACGCCAAAAATCTCCTGCAAAATCAGAAGCCCCGGACGTTGCTCGTCCCCTTCGGGCACCACAAGGTGTCCGCTCATCGTCGTGCCATCAGAAACAGGGATTTCTACGCGCTCGGTACGAATGTTCATGGTGCTCTACTCCGTGTAACGCGCACGTGTAGACCATGATCGAGCAAGAAAAAAATTTTTGACGTGTTTTTGTCGCCTTAGGGCAAATTTGCCCGTCAACGAACCAATTTCGCGACGACCGATCCCCCATCCGTCAACGTAATGGGTCGACCATTCGGAGCTTGCACCGTTTCTTGCGGATCGAGCCCCAATTGCGAAGCGAGTGTCGCAAACAAATCGGCCGGCGAAAGTTTGTCCGTGACAACCTTCGTCCCGTCTTCGTCCGTTTGTCCCAGAACCTGCCCCACGCGTATTCCACCGCCCGCCAATAACCCCGAAAATGCAGTCGGATGATGATCCCGCCCGTCATCGTCAGAGATACGCGGGGTTCGTCCAAATTAACCCATGCACAAAATCAGCGTGCGATCGAGCAATTTGCGTTCCCCCAAGTCTCGGATCAAGCTGCTCATGGCCGGATCGAGCGTTCCGCACAAACGTTTTACGCGGCCAAAATTATCCTGATGCGTATCCCAACCATCGAGCGTCACTTCGACATAACGCACCCCGGCTTCTACCAAGCGCCGGGCCGTGAGACAACCGCGACCAAATGGCGTATCTCCATAAGCGGAAACATTGGCCGCCGGTTCGTCATCCAGATCGAAAGCGTGCAGTTTGGGCGCACGCATCAATCGAAATGCACTATCATAAACTGCACGACGTTCCGGGACCAACGGCCCCGAGGTTTTCTTGAAAAACCCGTCTTCGAGCATCGTCAAGGCTTTGGTTCGGCGTTCAAAACGTTCGTCCGAAACACCCATATCCGTATTGTCTGGAGCTTGTCCCGGCGTCGACACGATGAATGGCGCATGAGCTTGTCCAAAAAAACCCGCTTCGCCGCCAGGTCCACCAATGCTCACATACGCTGGCAATTCTGGTTCTCGACGTCCCAGCGATTTGCTCGCCCATGAACCAAGCGACGGATACGCGGCCGTTGGATTGGGCGAATATCCCGTATGCCCCAGTGATTGCGCTCTTTCGTGGCTGCCTTCCTTCGAGGACAAACCGCGCAGAATCGCCAAACGCTGGGCCTCGCGCGCAAGCAACGGCAGATGCTCGCCGAATTGCACGCCCGGGAGGCTCGTCGCCACGGTCTTCATGGGACCCATTACGCTGCGTCCCGGCTTGGGGTCAAAGGTATCGATATGGCTCGGGCCGCCATTCAGCCACAAAACAATGATGGAATCCGCGGCAGCTTTGGGTTTGGCCGTCTCGGCATAAGCGTCTTTCGTAGACCGACGAAGGGCAGCTGCTCCCATTGCGGCAAGACCGAGCGACAAGAGGGTCCGGCGAGAAACTTGGGACGAGTTCATGAGGTTATCTCCAAATGCAGGGTGCAGGTTCCGTCAGTGTTGAAATGCCATTTCGCTCGAATTGAGCAGCGCCCAGAACAGGTCCTCGTATGCCCGTTCGCGCGCGTTGCGCGCCTTGCTCCCGAGGCGTTTGTCCAAATTGGCCAGCGGGTCCTTTTTGCCTTTGGGGACCGAGGAATCTTTTGCCACATTGGGAGCTTCATCCAAGAATTGCTTCCATTGGGTCAATTCTTCCGCCGTTGGGTGACGTGACAACGTGCGCAAATAAAGTTTGTCGATTTTCGCCTCGTCCGAATCCGAAGCCCGAAGAATTTCGAGCAACTTTCCCCCTTCGACCGCTCGGGCCGCCACTCGCGAAACAACGCCATTGGCGAGCAAAAGGGCATGGGGAATGCCCCCCTCGAAATTGTGAGTGCCTGTGTCTTCATCCACATCCAACATCAATACGAATTGTTGTCGCGTACGGGCGCGTGCCAGCTCCGCGCGTTCGCCCAAAACGTCTTCGATGATCGGTTGCAGCCCTGCCGCATTCACGATGACGTCGAAAAGCACCACCGCTGGCACGGGACGCATGGCGAACGACGACCACAATTTGCCTTCGGGACCCGCGCTGCGTTGATATGCATCGGAGAGACAAACCGAGCGATAAACGCCGCGAATGTCGTAGTTTGCAGCGACGAACCCATCAGCCAGAGCGTCGAGCAATTCCGGAACGACGGGTTTGTTGCCGGGTCGGAAATCATCGACGGGGTCGACGAATCCCGTACCAAGAAACTGCGCCCAGACGCGATTGATGAACGCTTTGGCAAAAGTGGGATTGTTTTTCGCGGTGATCCAATCGGCGAGTGCTTTGCGCCGTGATTCGCTGGGGAATGCGGTGCCATCGAGAGCGCGTGGGGCCACTTTCGCAATGGCGCGCATGCCTTCGGTGGCTTTGGGACCGAGTTTGGCGCGGGGCGTGTCTTTCACTTCGATGACTCGCATTTCGCCTTTGTCGCGTTTCTCGACGGGAACGCCGCGAGTTTGAATGAATGATGCGGCTAAGCCCCGGAATTGATCCATCGTCCACGCTTCGGTTTTGTGATCGTGGCATTGGGCGCATTGAATCTGAATACCGAGGAAGGCGCGTGACGTTTTGCCAGTCAGATTTTCGACGTTATTTTTGAACTGGAGCAAATAGTTCACATGACCGTGAACATCTGGCTGATACGCTTCGGCAACCGGCGCATGCGACGCAATGGCGCGCTCTTTGATGGTGCCTCCGGGGCTATTGGTGCCGCTACCCGCAATGATTTCCCGCGTCATTACGTTCCACGGCGTGCGGTCGAGCATTCTTTGTTTGAGCCACGAACGAAACGACGCGCGATCGACACCATCGCGAGGAGCTGCTTCACCGAGCAAAATGTCGGTCCAAACCACGGCGAATCGTTCGGCGAAACGCGGGTCGGCGAGCATGCGGTCAATTTGTCGCACTCGTTTGTCGGCGGCGGACTCTTTGACAAAAACGTCGATCTCCGCGGGTGCGGGCAAAACTCCCCAGAGATCCAACGTCAAGCGACGTAAAAACGTGGCATCATCGACAGGTGCGGAGGGCGTGACGCTCTGCTTTTCCCACGCGCTGCGGAGCATTGTATCGACTTGGGGCGCAGGAATCGCGGAAACGACGGGAGTAGGGCTATTTGCCGCGGGGCTGCTCGATTTTCCGGGCGAGGAACACGAGCAGGAGGAAACGAGGGCGGCGAGGAGAACAGGGGTCCAAACGGAGGCTCGACGGCGCATGCGGGAGGCGTAAGCAAGGGATGGGCCAACGTGGATCGGTAGCTGTTTGTATTCATAACGCAGCAAACTTTCTCTTGGCGAAACTTTCGGATATGTTCGTAGGCGATGCAGGTCGAAATCACCAAACCGTTGGAATTGCTCGATGCCGAGGGGCACATCACGACGGAGGGTTGGGCGCGACAACCCTATTGGCGTTATGATCGGGCCGCCATCAAGGCGCCTCGCTGGCGGATCAAGGAATGGGATTATTACAGCGTGCTCTCGAGCCGCCAGAAATTCGGCATAACGCTCACGATGAGCGATCTTGGGTATCTCGGGCTGTTCGCGATTTGTTTTCTCGATTTTGAGCGAGGAATTTATCATCAAATCGAGACAATTACGTTGTTTCCGCTGGGCAAGCATGGGTTTCCAACGCAAAGTGAAACGGGGTTGCTTCATTTCGAGGACAAGCGACTGCGTTTGGAATTTCATTATGAACAAGGTCGGCGAGTATTACGTTTTGCCGCGCCGGGGCTGAAAAATGCCGAGGGCGATCGCGGGATTTCCGGCTCGATTACCTTGGCGCAACCAGCGGAAATGCACAGCATGAACATCGCGACGTCATGGGCCGAGAACCGCCGCGCTTTTTATTACAATCGCAAGATGAATTGTTTGCCGGCTACGGGTGATTTTACGATTGGCCAGCGCAAATACGTCCTGTCCCCAGATGAAGACTTCGGGGCGCTCGATTGGGGAAGGGGCAACTGGACGTTCAAGAATCGCTGGTATTGGGGCTCCGCGTCCGCACGTGTGGGTTCGCGCGTGCTCGGATGGAACATTGGATATGGTTTTTCAGACCGAACACCAGCCACCGAAAACATGCTTATTGTCGACGGAGTGGCCCATAAATTGGCTGACGTGACGTTTCATTTCGACGAACGAAATTACAAAAAGCCGTGCCGATTCTCCAGCTCCGATGGGCGCTTCGAGATGCAATTCACGCCCGTCGTCGATCGCGAAGCGACGATCAATTTGGGCCTGGCGCGTTCCATTCAGCACCAGGTGTTTGGGTATTTCACCGGCACAGTAGGGCTCGATGACGGTACCTCTGTCGCTGTCGACCGAATGCTCGGATTTGCTGAAGATGTCATCAATTGGTGGTGAGGTGTCGCATGTGTTGTCTGTATTGCACTGAGCCCATCTTCCCATGGCGGGAACGTTCGTCGTGACATATTGGGGCGAGGCGCATGCAATCATTTGGCTTCGCAGGTGGCGATGATTTTACGCAGCAAAAAAACAAGGTGCACCAAAAAAAGTCGAACCATTGTTTCAGGATCCACGGTATAATCGGGGACTGATTTGGGTGGAGGCGTGATGGTCGGGAGATTGGAACGAACGATGGTGAAGCGGGGATTAGCGGCATTTGCATTGGGTTTGTCGGTGTGCGGGGCGCCGCTCGACTCGTTTGCCCAGGGAGCGCCACTGCCTCCGGGGACGCCGCCACCACAACCTGGGCAATGGCAGCCGCCACCCCCGCCTCCCGGGGCGCAGCAGCCGGCTCCTGGTCAGCCGGCTCCTGAAATGCAGCAACCGCCACCTCCAGGAATGCAACAACCGCCGCCGCCAAATTGGCAGCAGCAGCCGCCACCTCCGGGAATGCAACAACCGCCGCCGAATTGGCAGCAGCAGCCGCCACCTCCGGGAATGCAACAACCGCCGCCGCCGAATTGGCAGCAGCAACCGCCGCCGAATTGGCAGCAGCAACAGCAGCCTCCAGGGGCGCAGCCTTATCCGTATCCCTATCCGTATCCCTATGCACAGCCATATCCGTACGGATACGCCCCCGTTTATCCTGGTTGGCAGGCCGAACGGCCAGAAACGCTGCCTTATGAAGAGGGAAAGCCGACTCCTCCCGGATATCGACAAGGGGAAGTGATGCGCAAAGGTATGGTTGTGACAGGCGTGGTTCTTTTCGGAGTTTTCTACCTGGGCTCGATCCTGATTGGTGCGGGAGATCTTGGTTCCGACAGGGCACCTTATGGGGCGCTGTTTGTCCCGGTCATTGGGCCGTTCATCGTCGCGGGTGCTGGCGATTTCGGGAGCAATGTCAGCATTGATCCTCTTAGCTCGTCGCAAACGGCCTATGTTTTCGATGGGCTCATTCAAACGGGCGGAGCGGCCTTGCTTCTATTTGGCATTTTTGCCAAGAAAAAAGTCTTCATGCGCGAAGACGTCACCGCCACATTAAAACCCGATTTCTTCGTCGGGCCTCGTTCCGTAGGAATGAAAATGCGCTTTTGACGAGCGGGCCTGTACTGGTCCTGCTCGAGTCAGGGGGAATCATGAATTCGATAACGACGAAACGAACCTCGACACAACGCTGGGTTGCTTTGACCTTGGGCCTGCTGGCCCTGAGTTTGCCGATTGACGCTCATGCGGAGAAAGCAGATCCGCCCACTGCGTTGCCACCACCACCGCCGCCACCTGCAAATACGCAGCAAGCGCCACCTCCCGGTTATCCGCAGCAAGCGCCACCTCCTGGTTATCCGCAGCAACCACCGCCGGGATATGCGCCTGCGCCGTATCCTTATGCGCAGCCCGGACAACCGGGATATCCTCCACCTTATGGGTACCCTCCGCCCAATGCAGCCTATGGGCCAGGACCCGAGGTTATGCCTTATGACGAAGAGCAGCCGGTCCCGCCCGGATATGTGCCTCAAGAACGAGTTCGCAAAGGATTGGTCATTTCCGGGGCAGTCGTGTTTGGCACGGTCTACTTTTTCACCGCAGTAGGTGGCGGGTTCAACCTCAATGAGCGGAACGCTCCTTACGGGGCTCTTTTCGTGCCTGTGGCGGGGCCCTTCATCGTCGCGGGCACCGGAAATTTCACCCTCGGCGACTTCACTGCAATGCTCTTCGTTTTTGATGGCATCATTCAAGCCGGCGGGGCCGCCATGTTGCTTTCGGGCATTTTGGCCAAGAAAAAAGTCCTCGTGCGCCAAGACATGGCCCAAACCGTACGTCCTGAAGTCATGGTCGGCCCAGGCTCGATCGGAATGAAGCTCACGTTTTGACGGCCTGTCAACGGACCGTCGCGTCCTGATTCAATTCGACATTTGCCTCTTCCGTTCGCGCCGAATCGATGCTACACGGCGCCATGGAATTCGACACGACTTCGAGCCGCACATTTCTCGCTCTACCTGAAGGTTACGCGTTGCCGGATGTGGAAGATCTCTTGCACGATGCCCGCGCGATTCTGCTTCACACCTTGAATGTTCGTACGGGTACGCAAGCCCAGGGGTCCGAGATTCAGGTTTCCCCTATTTGGGAAAATCAAGACGGGCAAGCAGCTGTGCGAGCAGCGGTCGTGCCCAGGGAAGTCGAGCAACGTCATTTCGAGGGCAAAGGAATGGCGGCGTTACGTCATCCGGATGCACTTACGATGATTGGTGATGTCGTGGAGATTTTCGCGGAGGAACCCGTTGCTGCGGCGCGAGCGTTGTCGATGACGGGGTCATTGTGGGTACGCGATGATTTGCCGCTCAAGACCCTGGAAATGCCATACAAGGGCCATTACAAGCTCTTGACCTTGGTCATTGCGGACTTTTTGCGCAAAATCGGAGCTGGCTTCGACGAACTCGAATGGATTACTTCGCTCGGCATTTTGAGTGCCTATCACGATCCGGACACGGATCCGCCGGTGGAAGAGATTCAGGCTTCGACGCGAGAAAAGATGCAACGTCTCATCGTCGATGAAAATGCTTGGTTGATGCTCTTGGCCAATTCGGCGCAAGTGCAACACTGAGCAATCGGGACGAAGGGACGGAAGGAAATGGCGAACGCGCAGCTTGCGGACGTGGGCCTTCATGGCTCGGCGGACCGTTATGGCGAGCTTTGTGTGCATGGCGTGATCGATGTGCGTCGTTCGTTCACCCGCGACGAACTCGAGAGGGCCATGCGCGCGACGGTAGCGAGTTTTCCCGTATTGGGTTGCGTGTACGAGGCGCGGTTTTTCCGGGACCAATGGCTACCCGTGCAAGCGCCTATTTCCGAGATGGTGCATGTTGGGATCCAGCACGATTTGGAGACCGACACGAAAATGTGGACCGATCGTTGGCTCGATCCTACCCGCGAACGGTCCTTTCGCGCGGTTCTTCTTCCCAAACCCGAAGGTTGTCGGCTTGTTTTGAGCGTTTCTCACTTGGCGACCGATGGCGCGGGAATGGCCGCCGTTGTTCATGTTTTTGCGGCGAATTTGTATGGAGTTCGTCCGCTATTGCCGGTGGAAAAACGGCGCGACGTGGCCCGAGCGCTCGATGGTCTACGATTGCAGCACATCCCTGTGTTCATGCGCGACCTGGTGGCGAGTGTGCGACAACCATGGCGCGTGTGGTCGGCTGGTCCGCGAAATCGTCCGTATCCCCAAGATACGACGGCGAACTCGTCGTCGAAACAAGTGGTCATTGGTTCGGAAATGATTGCCGCATTGGAGAAACGATGTGGCAAACGCGTGCGGGTCAATGATTTACTGGTAGCGATCGTGAGTCTGATATCGGCGCAACGTTCGTCCTATGGTCCCATCACGGTATTGTATACGATGGACCTGCGCCGTTTTTCCCAGGCGCCGCATTTGTCGGTGACGAATGCCTCGTCGATTTTGACGACGGTCATTCCGCGGGAGGCGACGGAAAACCTGGCGGATGCGGTGCGAGCGGTCGAAGAAGAAACGAAAAAACATCGCGAGAGTTTGGCGGGGCCAGCGTTCTTGATCTTGCCGATGCTCTTGGCTGGTCCCGCGCCTCATGCGTACGTGCGACTTCTTTTGCCGGCGATTCAGCCATTGCTGGTGGAATTACCCGTGAGCCGCGGGTTCATTTTTACGAACGTGGGTAAAATCGATCAAGGTTTGGGTCCGCTGGTGGACGATATCGTGGATATTCGTATCGTGGGGCCGAGCATCAAAAATATTGCCGCGCCGGCGATCATTGCGTTTGGATTTCGCGGCAGCATCCACTTGGAATTGTTTGCACCTCCGGGCATTAGCCCTCAGGCGCTCGACGAGCTGGAAAACGAAATTCGGCAGGTGATCGGAGCCGTATGATTTATTTGACGCAACTCGTGTACGTGCATCCCGGCAAAGAAGAGGTGTTTCACCAATTCGAGGATGTCGCTATTCCGCTAATCGCCAAACATCGCGGAGAGTTGGTGCTGCGTTTGCGTCCGAATGCCGAAAGCGTCGTAGCGAGCGCGATCGAGGTGCCGTACGAGGTGCATTTCGTGCGTTTCGAGAACGAAGATGATTTGGGGAGTTTCATGCGGGACGACGAACGGCAGCGATTCTTGCATTTGAAAAACGAATCGATT
>DAOMZH010000062.1:0-4696 GCA_035437985.1 Polyangium sp. (in: bacteria)
AATACGACCAGCAAAGCGAACAAGATGCGGTACAGCATGGCCCCTCCGTTGGGTGAGGCGGCAAGAGATCACATGGGTGTGAAGAAGTCAACGCAGTGCCCCTCCCAAGCCCTCCCTTGCTCGATATCGCGCATTCCCCGACCCTCACCACCGCATTCCCAATCGACGTATCGCATTCCGGCGCCTTCGACACCATCTCCGCCGCGTAAGACTCGGCTTACTTGCGTCTCGAATTACCTTTGCGCACTGCTGATGCATATCCCGACGTTCTCGCCTCGACCCTCCGAACCTTGGACCCACGTTTCGCCGTCAAAGGATCCTGTTTTGCCGGTTGGGACTCGTCTTCCTTCGACAAAGGAGCGTGTTCCTGCGGGTGAGACTCGTCTTCCGTTTGCCAAGGAACGCGTTTCCCAACATCGGACACGCAGTCCTTGTTACAAATATAGCCCGCAGTATGTGCGTCGAGAATGTGCTGGGGTCAAAGAATTTGTTGAGGCGGACTTCTGGGCTGTGATAATAGGCACACTGGAACCCATGTAACGGGTTTTCGAGAGGAGTCACCTTGGCCACTTCAAAATTGATTGCGGATCGTATTGCCATTCTGCGCACGGTTGGAACTGCATTGCATGTGCATGGTCCAGAGATCGTTGCCGACCTCGAGAAATTGCTTTTTCCGAATGGAACGCCGCCAAACCTCGATACCCAAGGTTTTCTCGCGGCGCTGGAGAATGTCCTCATCCGTTACAGAGACGAACTCGTTGCCGCAGACGCAGCGCATGTCGCCGAATTGGCCGATGATGGTGGTTATCGAGCCAAACGCGAGGCGAGTATTCAAGAATTACGCAATTATCTTTCGTCGCTTCGTGACGTCATCGTGCGTAATTACAATGCCGAGGTTGCGACAGCTTATAACCTCTCTGGACCTTTGACGGAAGATGCGCAGGCTCTTTTGAATACGGCCCAAAATGCCGCCAGGTTGCTCCGATCGCGTCCTCTCACGGAAGTTCCGCGAAACAAGAGTTTGAAACTCGACCCTATTTTGGCGGCCGAGGACCTCGAAGCGCATTCTGCGGCGCTACAACAATCGCTCAATGATGTTGAGCGGGAAAAACGTGAGGCGCAAATGACGTTATCGGCAAAGGAAGTCCAAATTGCGCGTTGGCCGGTCGTGTATTCGGGTACTGCCGACGCCACTGCGGCTTTATTCGTATTGGGTGGACGACCCGAGCTTGCAGAAAAAGTGCGGCCGACGGCACGTCGACGAGCCGGAACACCAGAAGCCGAGGACACGTCGGTGCCCATTGGGACAGACCCGCCGGCCGCACCGGTTGCGCCAAACGGTCCGGACGAACCGAAGAATGGGTGAGTGGTTCCATGTTTCGGGCAAGGTGTGCATGTCAGCAGCTCGTCCCGACGCTTCGTAGACGTCAACGCATGCCGCTTGCTTCGTCGGACCATCCGCGCGCGCCGACCAGAGGCACGAAGCGTACAGGACAAACGGTTGTCTCTACAAACTCAACGGGTCCTTTGCGTTCGATGAGGAGCAGGTTCTGCGAAGCGACGGTGTCGCCCACGGGAATCACCAGACGTCCGCCGACGGCCAGCTGGTTGCGAAGTTCGTGGGGGACGAACGGCCCCGAAGCCGTCACGGAAATAGCGTCATAAGGCGCTTCATTTGGCCAACCCACCGAGCCGTCCGTGATGTGCACGTGCACCTGGGACAACCCGAGATGGGCGAGAATCAACCGCGCACGCGTTGCAAGTTCGGCATGACGTTCGAGCGAGATGACCTCGCGTCCGAGTTCGGCCAAGATCGCCGCGGAGTATCCTGAGCCTGTGCCGATCTCGAGAACGCGAGACGTTGGGCCGAGCTGCAGGACTTCGGCCATGAGCGCGACGATATAGGGTTGTGAAATCGTCTGTCCCTGACCAATCGCCAAAGGTCTGTCCTCATAAGCGGCGGCCAGCAAGTCCGCAGGGACGAACGCGTGCCGAGGTACTTTGCGCATGGCTTCGAGCACGCGGGCATCGACGATGTTCCGGGCCGAAAGTTGTTCGTCGACCATGCGTTCCCGGGCGTTCTCCAAGGGCTCTTTACGAAACATGACCAATGACGTAATGGCACGTTCTGGAGTATCGTGGGTGGGCGACTGAGCGAGAGTCACATGCAAGTCTCTCTCAACAGTATCGACATGGACTTCCCTTGGATCGACGCTTCACGCATGAGCGCACTCGTCGCGGATGGGTATGAACTTCGGACGAACCCACCGATGTACGAGGATCCGAAGGCCACACAGACAGCACGAAGGGCGTCACGATGAAGATGGATGGCACGAAGAAAAAGAGCGCAGCAAAAAATCAGCGCACCAGTCAGCCCGGCAAAACTCTCGCTCAGCCTGGCCAAACTCTCGCTCGGCAAAACCAGCCCATCATCGAAGACTTGGAACAACCGCTGACCGATCCGTTCGACGTCCCCGAAGAGACGCCGATAAGCATGGCTCCGCGCCTCAAGAAACTCGCCTGGTCGTACTCGCTGCTGCGTGAAGTGGACAGTCAAGCGATGGAAGACTTGCAGGTCGAAGCCGGAACCAAGATTGCCATCGAAGGCACGTTGGAGCGACTCGGCTATCTCTACGTCGTGCAGATCGGCGACGATAAATCCATAGAAATTTTATTTCCGCCGAGTGGTGGTCCGCGACGCGCAAGGCCAGGGATGAACATTCGCCTGCCAAGCGGTACCGGTTGGATCGTGACCACAAAAAAGGGGAAATTGCGGACAATCACGAGTGCGCAACCTTTGTCCGAAGCCGAAATCACCACTCTTGTCTGAATTTGCTGGAGCGCGCCCACAATCGCGCCCGGACGTTACTTTTTTTCATTGACACGTTGATCCAAATCGTTCGTGTGCGAGGCACGTCGACTTTCAATGCCGAGCCTCGGGCTCGAGCTTCCACATTTCCAACCAGGATGGGCCGCTATGTCCACCCTCGATGCTCGACACCCCGTGATGGGGTATCGAGCTGGGTGGTGCGTCGTGGACGTTCGGGAGACGAGGTGCGGAATCGGGGGCCGCGATGGCCATTAAAAAGCGCTGAAGACCTGGCCTGACGCTGGGTTTGTCCTCGTCAGACAAGAGGTGTCCGCGTATTGCGATTTCGGCGGCGGAAAAGTTTCACGAGTGCGAACAACGCGCCGAGCATCCACGTGGACGAACCATCCTTGGAGCTCGTTTCGGGCACGATCGAACAGCCGATGCCGCCTCCTTCGAGGACGGGGGGTGTGCATTGTCCGTCGACATGTTGACAACCTTGGGTGGGGTCGCAGGTGTCGGCGGTGCATTCATTGTTGTCGTTGCAATCGAGTGGTTGTGCTGCGCCGCAAGTGCCGGTTTGGCATGATTCATTCATGGTGCAGGCATTGCCGTCGTCGCACGATGTGCCGTCGGGCGCGGGCGGGTCGGAGCAGAGGCCCGTGGCTTTGTCGCACGAGCCGACGACGTGACAAGCATCGGATGCGCTGCACACGACGGCATCGGTGCCGGTGCATGCACCTGCCGTACAGGCATCGGTTTTGGTGCACGCGTCGTCGTCATTGCATGCCGTTCCATCAGGTAAAACGGGATCCGAACATAGTCCCGTTGCGAAATCACACGCGCCTACACTGTGACATTGATCGGAGGCCATGCAGACGACCGGATTGCCGCCAGCGCATGCCCCCGCTGCGCATATGTCGGTTTGGGTACAAGCATCGCCGTCGTTGCATGTGGTTCCATCAGGTAAAACGGGATTCGAACACGTGCCCGTCGCGGGGTCACATGTCCCGACGTCGTGGCATTGATCCGAAGCGCTGCACGTGATGGGATTGCTCCCGGTGCACGTCCCAGCGTTGCAGGCATCGGTTTGGGTGCACGCATCGCTGTCGTCACACGTCGCGCCATCGGGTTTGGTGGGATTCGAACACACACCCGTCGACGTGTCACACGTCCCCGCATCGTGGCATTGATCGAGCGCTGCGCAGACGACGGGATTGGCCCCTGTGCAGGTTCCAGATTGGCAGGTATCCGATAACGTGCAGCCGTTGCCATCATTGCAGCTGGTGCCATCGGAGGCGGCTGGATTGGAACACGTGCCGGTCGTGGTGTCGCACGTACCCGCGACGTGACATTGATCCATTGCATTACACACGACGGGATTGGCGCCCGTACATGCACCCGCTTGACACGAATCCGATTGCGTACAGGCATTGCCATCATTGCAGGCAACTCCGTCCGCTTTGTTGGGATTGGAGCACATACCCGTGGCCGTATTGCAGGTCCCGACGTCGTGGCATTGATCGATTGCCGCACAAGTGACCGGATTTGCGCCGGCACACGCTCCATTGAGGCAAGAATCGGATTGAGTGCACGCATTACCGTCCGTACACGCCGTGCCTTCGGGGGCCTGCGGATTGGAGCAAGCGCCGGTCGAAGGATTGCACGTTCCCGCGACGTGACATTGATCCATTGCATTGCAAACCACGGGATTGGCGCCAGTACAAGCTCCTGATTGACACGTGTCCGTTTGGGTACACCCATTGCCATCATTACACGCCGTGCCCTCGGGGGCTGCGGGATTGGAACACATTCCCGTCGCCGGATCACATGTGCCCGCAACATGGCATTGATCCGATGCGGAACACGTAATGGGATTTGCGCCCG
>DAOMZH010000062.1:4796-10841 GCA_035437985.1 Polyangium sp. (in: bacteria)
GCGGGCAAACACGAGGCGGAAATTTGACGCACCGTATTGACCTTGATGTTGTCGATGGCAATGCCACAAGGTCCACGCCCGGGGCCAACATCCGTGCAAACGCCCGACGTATCCTGCGTGTATTCAAAGCGCAACTGAATGGTTCGTCCCGTCATACCCTCGGCAGGAAAACGCATCGAGACATGCTGGACACCGCCCGAAGGACCCGACCAGACGGACATGTCTTCGAGGTAGTTCGTGTTGCTCGAACGAAGGAGGTGCTTCGGATAATGGTTTACCGTCCCGGTCTTGATTTGCTCGGCGAAGGCTTCGGCCAGCACTGAACGTAAGGTTTGTCCTGTCGTCGAATCCGTGATGCGCAACGTCATCCCGTCATAAGCTTCGACCAATTTCGACGGTTCTTCTTCGAGGTCGTACACGAGATCGAAATCGATCGTTACGCGGCTTTCTCCGGTAAACGTCGGGACCACGACTTGTGGCGAATAAAGACGAATCCACGACACGACCCCTGCTTCGTCATGATATGCGGCATTGTTGCCGGGCGTGAGCGCTTGCGAAACGAGCCAATGGGTCACGAGCGCGTTGGTGCCATTGGTTTGTTTCACCGATTGCCATGCCGATCCGGTGGTCGTGCCGATGGGCGTCGTCGTGAAGTCTTCATTGATCATCACGAACGGCGTTCCATCGATGCCGGTATTCACGCGGAGAGGTAATTCCGTCGTGCCTTGGTTTGTCACGACCGTCAGCAGAAAATCAATGACCTTGCCGGGCTGAAAATTGCTGGCGAGCGAGAAATTGAAGGGCAATGTTGCATTGCTCGACGCCAGCGGAGCCAGGTCGGCATAGGTCCTCGTCGCTGTATTGATGGTGACGCCGGGCGTCGAGGTGCTCAGGGTTGCTGAAATGCCCGAAATCGTGGTCGCACCAACGACGGGATTGGCGACGTAGTTTTCGAGTTTTACCTGGAGATCGATGGTTTCACCAGGGTCCGGTAGGCCATTGCTGCCGGTCATACAGAAGGCGTTATCGCTCGTCGTCGAATCGACAATCCGCACGGGGGCAATCACTTGCGAATCGGCGGTCATGTCGAAGTACATATCGGGCGTGAACAGCTGCGCCGAGGTAGGTTGCCCTTCGTCATAACGGGGTCGCACCGTATTACCTGCCCAAACCGTATACAATTTCCCATTGAGGGCCACGGATTGGTTGTAGTCCCCAAGGTTTGGCTGACTGGTATCATTGCCAAACCCGGCGCGAAATGGTCGATCTGTGACGGGTGTTGGCGGACTCCACGAAGTTCCTTGATTGGCCGAATACGTATGCATTGTTTCGATCAAATCACCCGAGCTCGCGGCATCCTGATCATACCAACCCACGTGCACCCTACCATTGCTTTGATCCACACTGATGAACGGTACGAACTGCGCCCGATCGCTTCCCGGATTGCTGCTCAGAAGAATCGCTGGAGCCGTTTGACATGCGCCGATGAACGTTTGCAGCGCAATGTCTCCCGTGCCCCCAGGGCCATTACGTTGGTACACGACGTACACGCGTCCCGTCGTATGATCCACCGCCATGGCCGGCGAGGTATTGACGCGATCCATTCCCAAGATTTGGTCTTCCGGCGGAAAACTCGTCGCGTCGAGATTGACGGGAGCTTCCCACGTGGCGCCACCGTCGAGCGATCGAGAGCACCCGACATTGCGGAGGCCCGTCGTCGGAGCACTGTTGCGCCACACCGCGTAGATCGTTGAATTGGCATTCGTTGTGCCCGGTAAAACACGTGGTACCGAAGCTTGCACGCCTCCGCCCGTGGGGGCTTGCACGATCTGGATTGCGGGTGCCCAAGTCGCACCGAGATCATCGGTGTACGTCGTCAAGATGCGCGTTGGCATCGTGCTGAAATGCGTCCAGGTGATGTGCAATCGGCCCGTGACTGGGTTGATGTCGATAAATTCCTTATCGGCCGATTGCCCACTGATGAATGCCGGACCGACTTCGATGGGGTTCGACCACGCCGAACCATCCGCATTCGACGTGTGGATCGACATTCCTTGGACGCTGTCCGAAGGCCGAATGTATATCGACGAGTAAACGAAGATGTTGCGTGTAGGATCGAATTTGATGTCGGGGTCGCCATAGATGCTGCCCCCCGTGGCACCTGGAAGTGTCGAAGCTCCGCCCGTGCCAACGGGCACTGGCAACCATGTCAAACCTCCGTCGAGTGACCGAGCCAAACCCGAAAGCGATACGGGCATCGTGGAGAAACCACGTGCTTCATTGAATCCAATCAAGAGCACGCTGGCGTTCGTATTCGCGGCAATCGACCCTTCTGCCTGGCCTGCGACAGCAGCAAGACCATTAACGTTCGTATCGGGACCACCAATGACATCTTGATCTCGGTGCACAAAAAATCGACTCGATCGAGTGTCGTCGCTCATGGGTGGTCGTCCGGCGGCAAGCGCGCCCATCGCCGACATTTCGAGCAGATTTCTCGATTCGATCGTGTCCGCTTCATTTTTCGGGGGCCGGGTGAACGCCTGCGAGCTTGCATTTACCTCGGCGTCTTCGGGCATCGTCGCTTCGTCAGAACACGCCGAGATTCCGGCAATCGTTGCCAACGTCAAACTACCCCAACGTGACCATCTCATGCGTCTCATCCTTTATCGCTCGTCGTCGCTCGCTGGACTTCCGAAGAGAGACGGATTTCGTCGCCTCGACGTGGTTTGTCCTGCTCTACATGAGGAGGCTAGGCGATCAAACGATCGACTTCAAGACTGAATTTGTCTCGGCTCGCGACTGCGCGCGGGCATCATGGGAGACGTACACGTAATCGGTCCGCCAAACCTCGAAACGCAGCGCGCAATGTTTTCGCCCCGGCATCTCCAGCCTCGGCACGACGATGCACCTCGGGGTAAATCGCGTGTTGTGCCCCGTAAAACAGATTTTGGGTGCGCCAAAGGTCCAGCTTGAAGCCGGCTCGCTCCGCAAATTCGATTACCCGATCCAGGTCCGCATACGTTGCCGGATCACTCGATTGCGTGCTCAATCGTTCCGCCAATGTTTCTACACTTTGTCCGAGCGCAAATCCCAATGCAGCTCGATCAACTTGCAAATGTTGCTCCTTGGATTGCTCGAGCCATTTCCGCATACTCGGTACGTTTGGTGGTATTTCCCGGGCGGCGGCCAGCAAATCCGCGTTCATTACCAATTCACCGGCGGCGAGCAAAGGTCGGGGAAGGGGACTTTGGAGCGGCGCGAGGCGGCGCAAAAGTGGCGCATATCGTTCATATAGAGATCGCTGCACATCGATGATTTCGTGCACGGTCGAATCCACGAGCCGCAAGACCAGACGGCGTTGTGCGTCCCGAAAAACCGCATCGAGGGAATCAATCGGTCGCGCATAGGCTTTCGTGATGAACTCCATCGCATTGTCGTAGTCTCCAGCGCGAAACATGCGGGCGACGTCGGTTTGCATTTCCACCCGCGCCTCGGGATCCACATCGGCACTGACTCCACCTGAAATTCGATGATCTCCGAGGTGCAGAATCGTGAATACGTGCGTTTCCGAATCGAGCGTGATGCGATTTCGGACGAGGGTTTTCCCAAAAATGAGTTTGGCGCCATTGTCGTCGGTCAGGGTTTGGACATTCTCCGTTTGGACGTCGTAACAATACGTCTGCGGAGGTTCGTCCTGAATCAGGCTCACGGCATAATGAGCGGTCACTCCAGGCAGATCCACGCGGGCTTTGGTGACGGATCGTTCCCAAATTCGTCGTCCATCGCCCATTTCCGCAAGATTGCTGCGGGCCTGACCCAGCGTTTCCAAAAATGCCGCCTCGAAATTTTTCCTGAAAATCGATTCCGCAAGCTCGATGACGCGTCCGGCATATTGCAAGACTTGCACCGTTTCGATGTTCGACAAATCATCGAAAAACCACCCGCAACTCGTATACATCAGCATTGCGTGGCGCTGCATTTCCATGAGGCGCAGAGCTTGCCGCCGTTCGTCGGCGCTCAGGTGTCCGCGGGCGTGTTTTTCAAAAAACTTTGCCATTGTTTCGGGAGTGCGTCGCAGAACCACGTGAATGTAATCGTCCCGCGCCTTCCACGGGTCGACGAAAAGCCGACCGGCCGCGTGTTCGAATGGCGTAATCAAGGCGTCGCGCAAATCATCCAGCGCTTTGCGCAAAGGGGCTCGGAACTGTTGATTCCATTCCCCGGGCGAACCTGTACGACATCCGCAATCGCTCCGCCAACGTTCAACTCCGTGCGCGCAGCTCCACGATGTTTCGTCGATGAACCGCGCCTCGTGCGTCGGCGGATGCCGCTCCAAAAACTCGCCGTAATTGGTCAGTTTGGCCAAACCCAAAGATTCAATGCGCTCGAGCGCCCAGGCCAGCGCCATGTCGCCATATCGATGATGATGGCCGTACGTCTCGCCGTCCGTGGCGATATGGACCAATTGCGGCCAAGTTCGACGCGAATCGAAGACCGACATCAAGCGTCCGGCAAAATGCTCACCATTCGACAAAAGCCGCTCGAAAGCCACGGCTTGCGAAACGGGCCCGTCGTAAAAAAACACCGCAATCGACCGTCCCGAGGGCAAGCGAACTTCGTACGGCATCGAGGGGTCAATGCGTCCCCCGCGCACGTCAATCCAGTCATGGGCCCCTTTTTCGCGAATGGCGAGCGCTTGTCGGGGCGCCAAAATGGTAAAAACGATGCCCTCCGCGGCCAAGACTTCGAGCGATTCGGTATCGACGGCCGTTTCCGGGAGCCACATTCCCTCGGGTTTACGCCCATATCGAGATTCGAAGTCCGCAATGCCCCAGCGCACTTGGGTCAGTTTGTCCCGCAAATTCGCCAGGGGCATGATCAAATGGTTGTACGCCTGCGCCATGGCCGAACCATGTCCACCAAAACGCTCGCGACTTTGTACGTCGGCAGCCACGATGGCCGCATGCGTTTGCGGGGCATTCGTTTCGAGCCACGTCAATAACGTTGGACCAAAATTGAAACTGATGCGCGCATAATTGTTGACGATCCGAATGATCCGATCCTGGCCGTCGAGCACCCGCGCCGCGGCATTCGGGGCATAACATTCCGCCGTGATCCGCTCGTTCCAATCGTGCCAAGGGGCGGCCGAATCTTGTTCCTCGATGGCTTCGAGCCACGGGTTTTCCCGCGGTGGTTGATAAAAATGCCCGTGAACGCAAACGTATCGTTCCGCAGTTTTCATCGCACCCTCGTATACACGACACTCTCGAGCGCGCCCAAGGTCAGCTGCACGCGCCCCGAGGAAACGACGTCGGCCGTCGCTCCCAGAATATTTCCCCCGAATCGAGGATCATGGGAAGTCGCCACGATGCGGTAGGTTCCAGCCGGAATTGGCAAAGTCGCGTCCACGGGTTTGTCCGAGAAATTGTAGACAATGAACAATTCGGACTTCTCCGCCGTGCGGCGCACCAAAAGCAGCCGTTCTTCCTCGAATGCTGTGGCCTCGCGATCCCTGCCGACCGCCAAAGCTGGATGTTCACGCCGCACGCGCAACAACGTGCGATACCATTCGAGCAATTGCGCGTGTTGGCCGCGCCCCCGCAATGTCCAATCGAGGTGCGCTTTTTCGAATGCCGCTTCGCTTTGTGGATCGAGGGGTTTTTCCGGAAAACCAAGCTTGGCCAGGTCTTTCGCCCGCCCTTGCGTAACGGCGAGCGCCAGCGATTCATCAGTGAATTGGGCAAAAAATGGAAATGGCGCCGTTTCCCCATATTCTTCGCCCATGAATACCAGCGGTACGAAGGGCGAAAGGAGCACCACGGCCGCGGCGAGCTTTTGGCGCTCGAAGGAAACGCGCGTGGACAACCGATTCCCCAGCGGCCGATTCCCGACTTGGTCGTGATTTTGCACATAAGCCACGATTCGTCGCGGATCGATATCGGCTCCGGAACGCCCATGACGCCGACCCTTGTATTGCGAATATTGTCCCGTGAACACGAAATTCTCGCGAATCGCCCGAGCTAGGTTTTCGACCTTCCCGTGATC
>DAOMZH010000062.1:10941-22626 GCA_035437985.1 Polyangium sp. (in: bacteria)
GTGACGAAATAAAGCGCGCTTTCGATAAAAAACTTGCGCACTTCATCACTATGCGGCTCGCTTGCGTTGATGGCTTCGCCCCATGGTGTGCGATGATATTTGGAGAAATAGGGGCCGAATTGAGCCAGGTACGTTCCTTCGGGGCCGAGGTGATTGTACACGACATCCAAAATGACCGCGAGTCCATGGGCGTGACAAGCGGCGACAAACCGCCGTAAACCATCGGGTCCGCCATAACCCGCATGTACGGCAAAAGGATACGCGCCATCATAACCCCAATTACGCGCTCCGGGGAATGCGGCCACGGGCATGATTTCAATGGCTGTAATCCCGAGGTCTTTCAATTCCGGCAAACGACGAATTGCGGCGTCGAACGTCCCTTCGCGCGTGAACGCACCTACGTGAAGCTCGTAAATGACGTATTCATGCAGCGGTCGTCCGGACCAACCAAAGGCTGGATCCGGGACGCTCGGTACCACTTCGCTCGGCCCATGCACGCCTTCGGGTTGCAATCGCGATGCCGGATCGGGACGCAGCGTTCCGCCTCCCAAATCGAAGAAATACCGCGTCCCCGGGGAAACTCCATCCACCACCGCGTGCCAATAACCGCTATCTTCGCGCGTGAGGTGAATGCGACGTTCCACATTGCCCAAGAGCACGACGTCGACTTTTTCGACGAGCGGTGCCCAAAGACGGAATCCCGTGCGCTCCTCACCCAAATATGTGGCACCCACGGGTTTGTCGGAAACAGCAAGGCCGGCATGCTGGAAAAAAACGGCTCCCAGCGGCGGAATGGAAACTTCCGCAGAATGCGGCCGATTATGATGTTGCGTCGGTTCAGCGAGAAAGTCACCGTTGACGAGGCCACTGCCACCGAATTCCACCGCGTCGCTCGACAGGATTTCTTGGTACCGGCCTCCTCGGGGCAAACCAATCCGATATTTCGTGCGGGGCACTGGCGTGAAATTCAGCGCCACGAGCACGATGGCGTCCGTCGAGCGCGCCCGGCGAAAATACACGACCACGCTATGATCGGCGTCGTTACAATCGATCCATTGAAACCCGTCCGGGCTCGTATCGAGCTCATGCAACGCTGGTTTTTCCGAGTACAAACGATTCAAAGCTTGGACGAAGCGCGAGATTCCGAGGTGATAAGGGCCTTGCTCGAGCGCGGGCCAATCGAGTTGTCCTTCATGGGCCCATTCGCCTTTTTGGGCGATTTCGCCCCCCATGAACAACAGCTTTTTGCCCGGTTGCGTCCAAAAGTAGGCATACAAGGCGCGTAAATTGGCAAACTTCTGCCACTCGTCGCCTTTCATCTTGCCAATCAGCGAGCCTTTCATGTGCACGACTTCATCGTGCGACAGGGGCAAAACGAAGTTTTCACTAAACGCATACATCATTCGAAACGTCAGTTTGTTGTGGATGAATTTGCGAAAGATGGGATCACTCGACATGTATTCGAGCGTATCGTGCATCCAGCCCATATCCCATTTGTAGGCAAATCCCAGGCCCCCCACGTACGTCGGTCGCGAGACCATCGGCCAGGAGGTCGATTCCTCGGCAATCGTGTGCACATGCGGAAATGAGCGCCCGACCGATTCATTGAGCCGCCGCAAAAACGCAATGGCTTCGAGGTTTTCGCGCCCGCCAAACTTGTTCGGCTCCCATTCCCCATGTTTTCGCGAATAGTCCAGATAAAGCATGCTCGCGACTGCATCCACGCGTAAGGCATCCGCGCGAAACACATCGAGCCAAAAGTGCGCGCTCGAAAGGAGAAAACTCACAACTTCGCCGCGACCATAATTAAAAATAAGGCTCTTCCAATCGGGGTGAAATCCTTTGCGGGGATCGGCATGCTCGTACAAATACGTACCATCGAAATATCCTAGTCCGTGTTCGTCCGACGGAAAATGCGAAGGCACCCAATCGAGAATGACCCCCAGCCCCGCTTCGTGTAATGCGTCGACGAGAAATGCAAAATCGTCCGGATCACCATGACGAGAGGTTGGCGCAAAAAACCCGGTTACTTGATACCCCCACGACCCCCCGAACGGATGTTCCATCACCGGCAGAAGCTCGACGTGCGTGAACCCCATACGCTTGACGTATTCGGGCAATTCTTTGGCTAATTCACGGTACGTCAAGGAGCGATTTTCTTCGCCCGCTTGCCGCCGAAATGATCCTACGTGCATTTCATAAATGGAAACTGGTTTGTCTTGGGCTGTATTGCGTCGCGCTGTATTTCGTGTTGTCGATACTTTGCCGAGGTCCCAGACCACCGAGGCCGTCTTGGGCGGCGTTTCCGCGCGAAATGCAAATGGATCGGCTTTTTCCACCACGTATCCGTTGTAACGTGAGGCAATGCAATATTTGTAAACGCTGCCGTGCCCCATGCCCGGGACGAATCCTTCCCAAATGCCCGATCCTCCACGGAGTACCAACATGTGCGTCGTCCGATTCCACGCATTGAAATCGCCGACGACTGAAACGCGTTCGGCATTGGGGGCCCATACGGCAAAATACGTCCCTTCCACATCATCCGCGGTCATGACGTGGGCGCCGAGCTTTTCGTAGAGGCGCGTATGCGTTCCCTCGGCGAACAGATAAAGGTCTTCTTCGGACAGACGCGTTACATCATGACGAACCGCAGTGGACATGCGCGGGTCGTAGTCGAAATATCACGATGGGGAAAGGAGAATCGACGCGGGGTAGGAGGCGGGCGAAAAGCTGCTCGATCCGGCCGAAACTCGCGCTTCGGCCGGATCCAGATAGGAATCAGCGACCGATGACGCGATCGCTGGCGAATTTGAAGTACGACGAATATGCTGCGTCGGCGAGGCATTGCGCGAGGTTGACCGTGGTGTTGGTCCGGTCGCGGCAGCCAGTGACGCGCTTGGTGGTCATGTCACGCACGAGGGTGTATGGGCTGCCCGAGCCGGCATCCGTCGTGAGCGGGTCTTGTTGATCCGGTTGCCGCGCGTTGACGACCTGAATGGGAATGATGACCGTGACCGTACAACCACCGACGATGACGTCGAGCAGGGTATTGGCGGTGCTATACGCTTGGTTGCAGGCAAATTGTCCACCCGGCAACAAGACCGTAGGCACAGGGACCTGATTGAGCGACTCGGCGGCAACGTTGCCACAGAGTTTGCCGCCGGCGTTGTCGGTCGGCTGCGCCATCGTCGCGAAACTCTGCAATGCTGGGTCCAAGTTTTCCGACGGCAAATGACCAGGCGTCGTGCTCATCGTCGACGTTAATGGCGTGCTGACCGCGCCAATGGTCGCATTCACGCGGGCACTGCTCATCTTCAGGTTTGCCGGAGACGTACCAAAGACGACGTTTAATTGCAGCGGGCCTGGGCCTGCGTCGAGCACCTTCGCCGTAATGCTGGCATTCAGCTTGTAAATGGGCAACCGCGTTCCATTGATCGACCCCGCGCTGACCGTGTACCACCAATCGAGGTCGGATGCGCCGTTGTAGGTTTGGCCCATGGGAGCGGCGAAAGGCGTCCCATTGAGCGAACCGAGTTCGAAGCCTGGAGAAGTCGTACCAGACAAATCCGTCAGGCCGAGCATTTGCAGCATGATCGAAATGGACCCATTGTTGACGCCATCGGTCAATGCTTGGCTGATGGTGCCCTGCCCTGCGTTGGCAATTGCGCTTCCAAGCTGATTGGCCGTGCAGAAGGTGTCCGTACCATATTTCATCAAGATCCAATTGACGCGTTGGATCTGCTCGAACTTGCAGAACGAATTGCAACCGTCCAAATTGACCGTATTGCTATCGTCGCATTGTTCGCCCATTTCGCGGACGCCATTGCCACAAACGGCCGCCACGATGGTCTTGCACGTGGCATCGCAGGTCGCCGTATTCGGCGGCTCGCACGTTTCACCCGCCGTTGCGTCGATGCAACCATCGCCACAGACCGACGCCGTGCAGGCGCCCATCTTGCACAAACCGCCGGCGCACGCAGTGCAATCAGCCTGGTTCGTCCCGGCACTACATCGCTTACCAGTTTGTCCGCCGACCATGACGTTGGCGCAAGTTTCGGCGCCATTGCAGGTGTTCATATCGACGCAATCAGCGTCCATGGCGCAAGAGAAGGTGCAATTGGTTTCGCAGCCGGCATTCGGTCCGTTGGCCATACCGAAATCGCACGTTTCTCCAGTTTCCAAAATGCCGTTGCCACATACCGCGGCGGGCGCTTGGCACGCGCCATTCATACACGAATTGGGCGCCATGCATGCGGGATCCGAGGTCGTGTTATTCGTGGCGCACACGAAATTCATATCGCAGGCTGCGACCTGACAAACTGGTGCGGCAGGACAATCCGTTGCCGGATTGACACACGAACGAGTGCAGTCCGCGTCGCAACCATCGCCATCGGTCAAATTGCCGTCATCGCAGATTTCGCCGGCTTCGAGCAATCCGTCCCCGCAGACTGTCGCCGTGCACACGCCCATCTTGCAAACGCTGCCCGGAGCACACGTCACGCCATCTCCCAATGGCGCACCGCACGTATGCGTCGCATCGTCGCAAGCCGTCGCTACGCAAGGATCGAGGCTCGTGCAATCACGCGTAGCATCCGTGGACAAACACGAGAATCGACAATTGTCGCAGCCATCGCCATTGGCGACATTGCCATCTTCACATTCTTCAGACGATGTATCCACATACCCGTCGCCGCATTGCGATGCACTACACACGCCCGTAAGACAAATTTGTCCATTGGCACAGGCCGTACCGTCGGGCGCCGTCGTTCCCGCAAGACACGTGTGGTTGTCCTGGCACGTTTCCGCACCATTGCAGGGATCCTTGTCGTCGCATTTGGCATCGCCCGTTGCCGGACTCTTGTTGCTGCACGTGAAGTTGCAATCACCTTCGCAACCATCACCGCTCATCATGTTGCCGTCGTCACAAGCCTCGAGGCCCTCCACTGTGCCGTTTCCGCATACCGATGCGGACCCTCCAGACCCCCCAGCCCCTCCACCTCCAGCTCCTCCAGCTCCAGCTTCACCACCAGCACCAGCGCTTCCAGTCGAATTGACGGTTACACTGTCATCGCCGCCACACCCCGCAAAAGGTGCCACGGCTGCCAAGCCCACGATTGCCATGAGCGCCGTAAGCCCGCGTGAATTTGAATTTGCTAACACAATCACACCTCCAAGAACCAGCGGCTCACGCAAAGCAAGCCCTCTGGAAACTATTCTACTTGCTTTTTATCGATTTTTGCGGGAAATCGTCGCCCTTATTTGCAATCCTCAACGCGCACCTCGTGCGTGCGCGGACTGGGCTTGATGGCCGATTCCCATACTCGAAGCATTTTGTACCGCGATTGGAAGATCACGTGCCTCGCGCTGCTCGCTCATGCACCCGAACATTGCAGTGTCGCAATGCCGTCCTTTCAAGTCTGCGTGACCTGTCCCCAACCAACGTCTCGACCCCTTTCCAACAGCCGCGTCATTTCCGCAAATCTTTGTAACTCGCTCAGGATCCCGAAGACCGTACTGGCTTCCGGCGCTGATCTTGCATAATACGTTCCGTTCAATGCTCCAGACCGACCCCTCCCTTCACCGAAGGAATCAAAGTCACGTCTGGGCAAGGGGGCACCGGTGCAGGGCGTAATTCTGCTTGGTATACAAAGATTCGTACGCGATCGTTTTGGCGCCGACTTTTGGCGCGCCGTCGAATCGGAAGTGAATATCGTTGGGCGGCTTTATCTGCCCTCGCAGTCCTACCCCATGTCGGAAGTCGACGCGGTCATTTCCAGCGTATCTCGCCATTCCGGAATGACCGTCCCCCTCGTCCTCGAAAGCATTGGCGATTATGTCGCGCCGGACATGTTCGGAGCCTATGCGAACTTGCTCGAGCCTCAATGGGACATGCTCGACATTCTTT
This sequence comes from Polyangium sp. (in: bacteria), assembly GCA_035437985.1. GTDB lineage: Bacteria > Myxococcota_A > Polyangia > Polyangiales > Polyangiaceae > Polyangium. Next base: position 16,847 of record DAOMZH010000062.1, read on the forward strand.
TGCATAGCGAAGCAATCGTCGAGCGGGCGGCCTTGAAGCACGGCATCAAAATGGCGAATTCGCCATTACAAGCTCGCGCGGGGAGCAATGGCGATGTCATTCTTGCCTATCAAAGCCCTTGGCGCATCTGCCAGCTCGTCAAAGGTATCGTGCGTGGTCTTGGAGCCCATATGGACCAGCCGGTGAGCATTGATGAGATTCGGTGTTCTGCAATGGGCAGTCCAACATGTGAATGGTCAGTCAGAGTCGAACGTATTCGACCGACACGTTCACGAATGGCCTCGGTTCCGGGAGGTGTCGGAATCGTAAAATCGAATGCTTTCGATCGGGTCGATCGTCCTTCCTCCTTGCCTCCGTCACCGCGTGGCGACATGAAATCGTCGCCCGGACACCATCAGCCCTATCCTCACGAACGTCATACCCCATTGCCGCCCGAGCCCTCGTACTCCACATCGCGCACGACGAACATACCCCCAGCATCTGATTCCGGAGCTGGAGGGGCGGGTTCGCCGTTTGGAAATCGTCGGCGCTGAACTAGTTTTTCTCGGAAAACTTGGAATAGCAGAGCCTGACAAATACGCTCTTACACGGACGTCCACACCGTGCCGATTCGTTTGCGTTCCCCGTGCGAGGTGGCTCCTAGCGCATAACGCAACAAATCCCCAGTAACTGGATGCATCACGACCAGACGCGGATCTTCTGCGGCTCGAGCAACGTCGCGATCGATGCGGCACAAATGATCGATAGCCGCAATCAAATCCCCGGACAACAAATAACCCAATCGATTCTCGCCGCGGCGCAGCGCTGTAATGAAACCCCGCACGTCGTAATTGGCGGTCGCGTTCGGCAAGATCTCTTCGAGCGCTTTTCTTTGCCGTCGCCCCATGGCTCGCTGCACCTGCGCGGCAAATGCCTGCACCACCGGCTCGCGCGTCGGACCAAGCTCCCGCACCCCGAAGTTTGCGTCGACCGCACGTAATGCTCCCATGAGCAATCCATCGATTGCCTCGGGCGCGAGTTCATCGAGCCAAACCGGTCCGAGCACCGCCCGAACGAGCAATCGACCTATGGAAAATGCTTGCTCGGGCTCGGGCAATTCCGCGAAAGTGGGATGAGCGACGACTGCCGGGGGATCACCCGGATAAATTCGCGGCATACCTTGCCAATTCGCCGACATGTACAGCTCGAAGCTTTCGAGGCCAATGCATTTCGCAATGCGATCGATCAAACGATACACCGGATTGTTGTCCCGCGAGCCCACGCGTTCCCGTGAAGAAAGACCCAGCGTACTCAATTCGAAGCGCAGGGCTTTCGCGGCCACTGGCGAAATAGCCGCCGCAATCGACAGCAGCGGGCTTTGCGCTTCAGGTACGAAGACTCGGAACAATTCTGGCCCCGCCAAAGCTCCCGGAGGATATGCATCAGGCGCCATACGACGGGCTCGCAATCGCGAAATGCGTTCCGGTTTTACGTCACCCAAACAGCCGCGAGCTTCCTCCACCGACAGACGTTCTTCGGCTCGACCATCTTTGGCCAAGGCTGATTCGAGCGCGGCCAAGGTCGGCGAAAGCTCCGACATTTTCGCCAATGTTTCAATGTCTGCAGCCAAGGCATCACGGATGACTTGGACCGCCTCGGCATTTCGATTGGCGGCATCGAGACCTCGACCAAATGCCGCGCGTGCGTCAATCTGCGCGGTCGGCATGTTGACGGCAGTTTGGAGCCGCGCCAAACCCTCGCGATGTCGCAAAAGCACCGTGACTTCCAAGAGCCCCAGCGTCGTGAGCCAACGTGGTTCAATGGGCAAACGCCGCGAAGACGCGATTTCGAGCACCTGTCCAAGCGCCGCCGCATACGCCGCCGCGCCATCCGGTGTGTCCACTCGATAAAGACGCTGCAAAACTCCAATCGGTCGAGCGTCATTCGGTGCATGCGCAATGGCATCACACAACGTGCGTACCATACTCGGCCGATCGCCCGCTTCGCGCTGCACTTCCGCCAAACGCAAATCGACATCGACCCGCACGCGCGGATCCGACGAAGCTTCTGCCAATCGCGACAATGCTTGAATGGCCAGCGGCCTGTCGCCACGCTTCGTCGCAATTTGAAAGAGCCGCTCCAACGCAATCGTGTGCGTTTCGTCGTCCTCGAGAATCGCGCGAATCGAATCCTCTGCGCGAGCCAAGTCCGCCAAAGGCCCCTCGAAAAGCGTGGCCAATTCAAAATACGCCGTGACCCGAATCTCGAAATGCCGAGCTGCGGCCACCACCCGTTGCCATGCATCCCGCGCCTCGGAATGAAGACGCTGCGCCGAATAAAGTTTGGCCGAGAGCATCAAAGCCGCTGCATCGTCTGGCGCTACCGCCAAGGCCCGCCGCATTGCCGCGGTACCGATACTCGGATCCGGCGATGTCCCACCCGCATCGAAATGCCGCAAGACCGCTTTGCCAATCTCCATACCCAGCAAAACGATCTGCGTCGATTTACGCGATTTCTCCAGCGCTGTTCCCAATCGATCGACGAGACGAACTGGTTCTGTCGACAGTCCCCGCGCCAATGCCAGCACTGCGGAATCGCAATCGGGGTCTTCTAGCAAGGCTTGTTCGTACAAATCGATTGCTGCTCCAAGCAACCCCGGCTCCTCCGCCGTCAATTGGGCCGCACGGACGAAATGCCCGGCTCGTCGCGGCGAACTATCGACCAGACGCGCCAATGCGCGGTTTGCCGTGATCAAGGCGTCGCGATCTTTGAGTTGCTCGGCAAGGCGTTCGAGCCCACGCGCCGCAAGCAAGCTATCGGGCCAAAGGCTCAAGGCATCGTGGTATCCGACGAGCGCGGCCCGCATTCGCGTAATGTCATTGCCAGCGCTCGCTTCCACGAGCGTCGCTTCCTCGATATGCAAAAATGATCGCGAAATGCCGTCTTTCATCAACGATCGACGCGCACCGATCGAAGCAAGCAACAACGCCGCCGCGCCTGTGGCTGCACCAGGAGCCACCGCATCCGCAACGAGACGATTACAAATTCGCACAATCGCATCATGCGTTCCGCCGTCATCGGGCCGCTCGGCAACGACCCGACTGAGCGCATCGACCACGATCTCCGTCGGCAATTCGCTTTCGAGCGTCACGAGATGGCCTAGAGCTCCCGTTCGCGCCGCAACGGATGACGTCGCTGCCGCTTGGGCCCGCAACGCGTCAGCGAGTTTCGTCGGCCGCGAACCTCGATACAAATGCTCGAGCCGCCGCAACGCTGGCAAATGGTTCGGCACGACAGACACGAGACCTTCGAGCAAATTGATGGCTTCTTGTTTGTCTTTCCGGTACAGCACTTCCGCCAGCGCAACCCGAATGGAATGATCGACCGCCGGTGTCGGCTGATACGTGAGCCACTTCGTGTAGAGCTTGATCAATTCCTCGTTGTTTCGCTTGCGTACGAGAATCCGCTCCATCGATTCGAGAATCGACGCATCGAAAAGCGTTTCGCTCGCTGCGCTCTCGGCGGTCGCGAGCGTCATCATCGCGGAACGATCGTCGTTGAGCAGCAGCTCTTCCACTTCCGCCGCTTGCACCAAGAAGTTCACGCGCTCCGTGGAAGAAAGCGCTCCTTTGGCCAGTGTTCGCAACGAATCACAAAGCCGTCGGTAATCACCTGTCGTGCGCAGCAGTCGGGCAATTTCAATCGCGGCCATGGGATGCTCGGGCCGGAGGCGAGCCGCTTCTTCATACGCAGCAACGGCATCTTGGGGCTTCTTCAGCCGCTGCTCGTCGAAACGCGCCACTTCGATCCACAACCCAAATGCATTCGCTGGATCTCGGCGAATCAAACCAAGCAACGCTTGCCGCGCCAACTCATGACGTCCCGCACGTACGAGCAGACGGAAACGCGCCCGCAACGCATCCGCATCCGTGGGCAAAATGGTCAACGCGCGATCAATCAGCTCGAGCGCCCGATCGCGATCGTTGAGCCGCTCCGAATACACATCGGCAGCCGCAATGAGCAGTCGACGAGCCAACGCCGAATCTTCCGTGAGGTCCGCTTCGGCCACGAGCGCCCGCGACAAGCGGCGATGATCGTTTGCACGCAAAGCATTTCGCTGCATGCCGAGAATCGTCGTGCGTCGCGTGGCATCGAGACCATGGATCTGCTCGAAGACTTCCAACGCTCGTTCGGGTTGGCCCAGCTCTTCTTCCCACACGCTCGCGACCTTTTCGAGCAGCGCAATTCGCCGTGGCGCTTCGGTTGCTGCTTGCGCCGCGAGCGTAAACAAATCGATCCGCGCGCGTATGGCTGCATCAGGCTCACGTGAAGGTTGCGCGAGAAGACCCGACAACGTGTCGAACACCCCAGGTTCACCGGGATGAATCGTCCAAGCAGCACGCAAATACGTGATCGCATCGTCGCGACGTCGCAGATGTCGTTCGCAAATATCCGCAGCTCGTTGCAATGCCGCCACTCGATGCGGCAACGGCCGACCGTCATGCGATTCCGCCACCCAAATCTCGATGCGTCGTTCGTGGCGTCCCAGACGTTGCAGCGCGCGGTCGAGTCGCTCGCGCGTCGATTCGTCCGATGGATCGTGCAGCAGCGCCTGCTCCGCGTGGCTTGCCGCGTTTTCCGCCTGGCCCAGCGAATCGTGAATTTCGGAAAGACGAACCTGCGCGTGCGCGATCGCATGCGAACTCGTCAACATCGACAATTCGCGGAGACGCGTGATGATCCCTTGATCGGTTGCTCCGAGGTGCTCCTGCACTCGAATGAGCTCGGCGAGGATTCTTCGTGTCGTCGGGAGACCTGCAGGCGCTCGTGACGCCGCGCGGCCAAGAAAAACCGCTCCCTCCGTCAAGTCTTTCAGCCGCTCGCAACCAATGCGTGCTGCGGCGTAAAGAAGTCGTGATGCGCGATGATCTTCCGTTTCGTGTTCCGCTTCCGCAGCCAGCGAATCGCAAAGCGTGCGGGGATTGTCATGACGAATGTGATGACGACCAAACGACGAACGCACAGGACCTGGTGCAGGCTGGAGTCCAACAGCCTTTTCGAGGGCATTTGCAGCTTGCCCTGGTTGCGTGAGCGCTTCGTCCAAGACCGTTGCGCGCTCGACATGCAGCCACGCCGAGAAAACAGCATCACCTACGACTTTGCCCAATTGCGGGGCATACGCATCGGCCATGCGTTCGAGATGCTTGGCCAATTGATCGGCAAGATCCTTGGTTTGTCCCTTTTCGAGTTCTTGGCGTAAAACCGCTTCTTTCCCGCGCAAAGCGCTCGCATGATTGGGAACCAAATCCAGCGCTTTCGTGTACGCCGCTCGGGCTTCCGGCAAGTTGCCGAGCGCCGTCAAAGCTCGTGCTCGCTCTGCAAGCAGATCTGCACGTTCGGCATCCGTTTCGACGACGACGAGCTCCTCGTCCAAGATCGCAACGCGCTCGTTCAATTCTTGCGGGTCGAGCAAGTGACGGAGCCGCACGAGTGCCGGTCCGAGCGATCGCGAGATCGTGCGCGCGGCAGCGAAAGATCGCTTCGCCGCAAGCAGATCGTGCTCGACGCGTTGCTCGTAAAGTCCGCGCTCCACAAGCGCCCGAGCTGCGGCAATGGGATCGGCTTTTTGCGTCAGTCGGTCTGCGCGCCACGACAACTCGACAGCTAGCGTTGGTGGATTTGGTGCAGCTTCGACGGGTGTTTCGTTCGGATCGGAAGGCGCAGATCTTTGCTGCGGAGCTGGTTGTGCTGGTGCAGCTGTCACTGCCGGCGCACTCGGCCCAGAGGCTCTTTCCGGTGCC
>DAOMZH010000063.1:0-22580 GCA_035437985.1 Polyangium sp. (in: bacteria)
ACCAATCGAGAGCACTCCCGAGCCCAACCCGATTTCCAGCACTTGCGCGCCGGCGATTTGTTCACGTTTTAGTTCGTCCAAGAAAAACTGCTGTTCAGCGTGCATGGGAAACACCTGATCCAGCTCCAAATAAGTGTCCTGGTCCGTCACCACGTAAATGTCGCCGATTCGGCTGTGACGCTTGGTGGGCGCCCATTGCTTGAATGCTTCGTGCACGGTTTGCATGTTGATCGTTCTTTCGCTTTTCAGGCCACGTGTGGCGGGACGAGGGTAGCCGACAAGTTCAGAATGGAACCCCTTGGATTTTCGATTGCTGCTTTCAGCAGCGTGAGATAATCTTGCATGAGGCGCGCTATCGTTGGTTCGACGAAGAGATCCGAATTGTAGGTCACCGTCACGTGATAATGGTCGCCATGACCTTCGACGTAGACCAAGAAATAGTCCTCCCAACTGCCCACCACCGAAACTTTGATGGGCTCCCACGTGACGCTCGCTGGCGGAGTTGCGGAACCGGTCGATCGCTCGAGCCCGTCCTCCCAATTGAAGACCACCTGGACGATGGGGGGCTGACCCGCGATTCTTTCCGGTCGCAGGTGTTTGTCCAAGAGCAAATACGGATAACCAGGATGGGAAAGCATTCCCAGCACCGCGTCGCGGACTTGATGCAAATAGGCCTCAAACGTTTCGTCGCCGGATAACGTCGAACGCAACACGCTCACATCGACGAGGCTGCCCACGAGCTGCCGATGCTCGGGGCGCATTCGGTTCAAGGCCATGGTTCCAATCAAAAGATCTTTTTGCCCCGACCAACGATGCAGCAGCAATTGGAATGCCGCCAAGGCAAACACATACGGCGTTACCTTTTCGCGTTGGCAAGCGTCTTGGATGCCCCGGCTCAATTCCGATCCAATATCGAACGTGTGTCTTTGGCCTCGATGGGTGAATTGGTCGGGACGGGGATGATCCGTCGGTAGATTGAGCAGCGGCAGTTCACCGGAGAGTTTCCCCTGCCAATATTGCCAAAGTTGTTCGCCTTCGGGACCTTGGAGCATGTCGCGTTCCCAGCGGACGTGATCCATGAACGACCACGGCAATGCGGGAAGCATCGCTGAAGTGCCATTCCCTTCGGCTTCATACAGCCGGCGTAGATCTTCATGAATGATGGCCATCGACCAACCATCGATGGCGACATGGTGAAAAAGCAAAAAGAGCGTATGGTTTTCCGGACCGTGCCGGAACAAATGGAAGCGCACCGGCAGTTCATGGGCCAAATCGAAGAGCCGTATCCAGCGCGTTTGGATCTGATTCAACAACTCGTCTTGCGACCAACCTTGCGCGTCGACCACTTCGATCCGCACATCCGGACTGGCCTGCACGCATTGGATCCAATCATTTTCGCACTTTTCGACGACAATACGCAATGCATCGTGGCGCAAAACGAGCGCTTTGCAGGCTCGGTCGAGTGCCGTCACATTCAAGGGGCCGCGCAAAGCGAAGACGCTGCCTTCATGGACAAAGGCTTTCTCTTCGGTCGTTTCCGCGACCATGTATTGCTTTTGAACATGCGAAAGCGGCTCCCAATTCGATGGGGGCATGAAGCCGACCTGTTGCAGCGTACGCACGCTTTTTTTGAATGCGGCGATGATCTTGTCGGCATCGTCGTCGTTATGGGCCAACGTCATGTAGCAAGGGAATCCGTCATAAATATGGATGCCCTCGTGTCGCAACAGATAAAAAAGCAGGTCGCCGTAGGGGAGGGGCTCCGTATAATTGACTCGAAAAACCGAGGCAAAGGAGACGACCGTCAATGGCGCACCAACCCGCGCGAAAAACGCGTTCAATTCATCGACGATCCGCGCGGTCAGCCCATTGACGCGATCATGAAGCGCTTGGCCGCCCTCGCGCAGGATTTCGAGCGCCGCCTTGCATGCGGCCATGGCGGCCGGATGCCGCACGAACGTGCCCGCAAAGTAGGTCACCGCAACTTCCGGAACCGAGTCATCGCCAAATTGCCAAGGACCGCCATCCAATGCATCCATGAAGCGTGGTCGACCCGCCACCACACCGACCGACATACCGCCGCCAATGACCTTCCCATAAGAAGCCAAATCGGCCTTGATGCCGAAATACGCTTGTGCGCCGCCCGGATGCATTCGAAAACCAGTGACGACCTCGTCGAAAATCAATGCGGTCCCCGATTCCTCGGTGATGCGACGGACTTCCTTCAAGAATGCATGCGGTCGCAATTCGGGCCGGCGAGTTTGAATGGGCTCGACCATGACCGCCGCCAATTCATGCGCGCGCTGGCGCAAGATTTCCAGCGACTCGGGTCGATCGTAATCGAGCACCAAGATGTTTTCGACACTCGACGGCATGACGCCAGGCACAGCCGGTACTGGACGCCCGCTCTTCGTACCCCGCACGAGCACTTCGTCAAAAACGCCGTGATAAGAATCGGTGAACGTGGCAATCAGGCGCCGTCCCGTAACGGTGCGCGCCATGCGCATCGCGGCCAACGTGGCCTCGGAGCCGGTATTGCAAAAACCGACGCGTTCCATTCCCGTGAATTCGCAGATCATTTTCGCGACTTCGCCGGTGAGGGGACATTGCGGACCAATTTCGGTGCCTTTCCACAATTGGTCGACGACGGCTTGCGTGATCTTTGGATTCGCGTAGCCAAAAAAGTTCGAGCCAAAACCATTTAATGCGTCGACGTATTCATTGCCGTCCAAATCCCAAATATGGCAACCCGCCGTATGCTCGGCGACGATGGGGTACACCAATTCCTTGAGTTTACGCTTGAAGCCGGTGACGACGCGCGGATCGGCCATATGGGCCCGATGCTCGGCCGAAAACGCCTTGGACTTGGCCGTGCGCGCATTGTAGGCGACCATGAAATCGGCGAGCCACTTCTGCTGGGCCGGGGTAAGTTCGTCCGTCTTTTCGATATTGATCCGAGCAATGGCCCCAAAAGGTTTGGCGGGGAGTGATTCGACGCCAACGTCTTTCGCTTCTTTGACAGCAGGGGGAGGGGGAGCCTTTCGGGGCTCTTCGGCAGCTGCCAGGGTCGGGCTCGAAGTCGGCAATTCCGCATTGATGCGTTGGCCTTGCAGCATTTGCAACTGCATGGACATCAGTTGAAGTTGTTGATTGATGATCGCCTCCAAGCCGGGACGAGAACCACGCGGCGCGATTGCTTGCGGAAAAGGCATTGCCGGAACGAGCGCGGCGCCATTCAAGGACGCGCCATTCGTCGAAGCGGGGGTGGGCTTGACGTGCTCGACAGGCGCGTGCGTCTCCGCTGCGGGGGCCGGCTTCGGTGCCAATACATTGGGCGGCGCATGACGATCGATATGGGCAACGAGCGCAGCGAACGTTTCGATTTGCTCAATCATTTCGCGAAACGAGATGGTTACGTGCAGTTGCTGTTTGATCGCGGCGCTCAATTGAATGAGAAAGAGCGAGTCCAAACCGGCCCGAAGAAATGTAGAATGCAGCCCGATTCGTTGGAGGTCGAGCCCGGACAGATCCGTGAGAATCGCGGACAGTTTTTCCGAAATTTGCACCTGACGACCATTGAGCACGGCTTGATTTGTCATGACGAGAGTTTCTCTGCTAGGAGGTCGTTCCGGAGTGGTCATGCTTCGTAGGATTGCAACAGCATCAATTGCTGCTGCATGATCTGGAGCTGCTTTTGAATGATCGTTTCCGTGGAATCGTCCGTGGCCAGCGCTGGCTGAGCGGGCGCCTGCGGAATGATGTCCATCACCGAAGGCTGCGATCTCGAAGGCTGCGGCTCGATCCAATATCGTTGCCGTTCGAATGGATACGTCGGCAAAGCGACGCGCCGGCGTGCCGAGGCATGATCACGCTCGAAGCCATTCCAATCTACGGAGAAACCGTGCACGTACAGTTGGCCCAGACTTTCGAGCATCGATTCCCACTCGGATTGCGCGCGTCGCAAACTCGGCTGCCAAAGAATTTCCGATTGCGGCAGGCACAGGGCCCCCATACCCACGAGGACCGGATGCGGGCCGATTTCGAGGTACGTATTCGCGCCCATCTTGTGCAGCGATTGCATTCCATCCGCAAAGCGCACGGGTTGCCGCAGATGTTGCACCCAATAGTCGGCCGTCATGATTCGTTCGTCCGCCAGTTTTCCCGTCAATGTGGAGACGAGCGGGCTTCGCGGCGCCGAATAAGTGATTTCTCGAGCAATCTCAGCGAATTCGTCCAGCATGGGCTCGACCAAGGGCGAATGCGAGGCATACGAAACGTCCAATGTTTTGGTTTTGATTCCGCGGGCTTGCAGTCGGGTACTCACGGCTTCGAGCGTCGGGCGTTCTCCGGAGATCACCACGTTTTCTGGACCATTGATGGCCGCAATGGAGACCATATTTGATTCATGAGGTTCCAGCAAGGCCAGTACGTCAGTTTCGCCCGCATGAACCGCGACCATTCCGCCCCCCGAGGGCAATCCGCCCGTCAGGCGCCCTCGAGCAGCAATCAAACGCAAGCCATCCTTCAAGCTGAAGACACCCGCTGCACACGCCGCCACATATTCACCCGCGCTGTGCCCCAACATCATATCGGGTTTCAGCCCCCACGAAGTCCACAAGGCATGCAATGCGTATTGGAGCGCAAAGTTCGCCGGATGCATATAAACGGTGTCATGGATGGGCGATTTCGTGTTTTTATCTGCCGCCTCCCATGCCGGATACATCACGCTCAGCAGCGACTCGTTCAGGTAGGGTTTCAACAGATCGTTGCATTGATCCATCGCGCGACGGAATGTCGGCTGCGTTTCGTAAAGCCGACGGCCCATGTCGACATATTGCGCCCCTTGGCCCGAAAAGAGAAAAGCGAGTTTTCGTCGAGAAGGTCTATTTCGTGTGCTCATGGTCATGACGAATGTCGAGGGCTAGGGGCAGTTTTACCGATTTGGCCAAGCAACGCGGCGATCGATTGTGCGGGATTGGCGACTATGGCGGCGAGGAGTGTGCGGTAATCGTGCATCAAGCGCGCCATCGTCGATTCGTCGAAAACGTCGGTGTTGTAAGCAGCAAAGCCCATCAATCCATCGCCAGGAATTTCGGCGACGAGCAGCGTGAAATAGTCCTCCCAACTGCCCAAATGGGGCCAATCGATTTCCAGGTGGTTCCACTGGACGGCACTGGGTTTTTCCTCGGGGGTCTCGGAATCACCCCAGCTGCCCAAGTAGTTCAAGACCACTTGGATCAAAGGTTGTCGTACCCAGGCGTCGCCCGGTTTGGGTTTGACGCCAAGGCGCTCGGCCAAAAGCAACAGCGGATAACCTTGGTGGGCGAAGATGCCCAAAACGGTATTCCGAACCTGCTGCAAATAGGCCGGAAACGTCATTTCGTCGTTCAAGATGGATCGCGATACCCCATGGTCCGCCAAACTGCCGACCAGTTTGCTCTGTTCGGCTCGAATGCGATTTTGCACTTCAGCCCCCACGATAATGTCGGCCTGTCCGGAATAGCCGTGCAAGAGCAATTGAAACGTGGCCAAGATAAGCGTGTAAGGCGTGACGGCTTCGCGCCGGCATACGTCTTCCAAATAGGCCAGATCCGGCGCCAATTGAAAAACATAGTCGCGGCCGTTGTGCGTGATTGCTGGCGGAAATGGCCTATCGGTCGGCAGGTCGAGTACAGGTAACGAATTCGGCAATTGCGCTTGCCAATATTGCCAAAGACGTACGCCTTCGGGACCTTGGAGCATGGCCTCTTCCCATTTCAAGTGATCGACGTAAGACCAGGGCAATTCGGGTAGTTTCGCCGGAACACCGCTCACTTCGGCCTCATAAAGCAGGGGCAATTCCTCGCTCACCAGCCGATGCGAAAAGCCATCCGTGACGATGTGATGGTAAACCAGTGCGAATGTGTGCTGATCGGCTGCATGCCGAAAGAGATGCGCGCGAACGGGCAGCTGCTCGGCCAAATCAAAGACCCGTTGCCATACGATTCCCACTTGCTCGGTGAGCTCGGCACGTGACCATTCTGGAGCGTCGATGATTTCAAGTGAAATGCGGGCGTCCGGACGAACTCGTTGCATCCATTCGCCATTCCGTCGAGCAACGGTGAGCCGCAGCGCATCGTGGCGCACGACTAGCGCCTGGCAAGCTCGTTCCAATGCCGCAGCGTCCAGCGTACCGGTCAACGAATAGAGCGAACAGACATTAACCAGCGATCGGGCAATGGTGCTTTCCGGCAGAATGAATTGCTGCTGCACATACGAAAGCGGCAACCATTCTTGATTTGTCTTGGCCATACCAGTCGGACGAACGGCCATCATGCGCTGCAAAAGTTGATCGGTCAGTTGCGCCAGCGTGGCATGGTCGAAAAGCAACGTGGCGGGCAAGGAAAGTTCGAGCTTGGCGGCGAGTCGATTGGAGAGTTGAATCGACATGAGGGAATCGATGCCGGCGTCCAAAAAGAGATCGTGATCGCCGAGAGGCCGACCCAAGACCTGTACGATCTCATTCTGAATTTGGCTCTCGAGCAATTCGAAGCGCTCGGCCACGGTGGCGTTCGATAGCCGTTGGCGCAATTCATTGCTGGTCGTTTTGTCTTGTGTGGCTCGAAGGGCGTCTTTTTGCAATACGTGTGCAAACAGGGGGATGGCCTTGCTGAGGGGAAACTCTTTCGCGAATTGGGACCAAGACACGGGCAATACACCCACGCGAGCTTGGTCTTGCGCAATCAAGCCGCCCAAGATTTGCACCCCTTCGTCAGGAGCAATTCCTTCCATGAAGCGACTGGTCGTGATGGCCTGCGCCGCCATTCCCACTTCGGCCCAACCGGCCCAATTGATGCTGAGCGCGGGCAAACCATGGGCGCGCCGGTGGTGGGCCAATCCATCCAGAAATGCATTGGCGGCGGCATAATTGCCTTGTCCAGGCATGCCGAATAGGCTCGCCATCGACGAAAAGTTCACGAAGAAATCGAGAGGAAGATGCTGCGTCGTGCGATGCAAATACCAACTGCCAGCAACCTTGGGAGCGAGGACCTTGCTCATTCGGGCGCGGTCTTGTTGCAACAGAATCCCGTCATCCAATACTCCGGCGGCGTGAATGATCCCGCGCAATGGCGCATTCGCGTGACAGATGGCAATGAGCTGCTCGACATCTGCCAATTGCGCAACGTCGGCCTGCACCACCTGCACGCGTGCGCCAGATTCGGCCAATGCTGCAAGCGCTGTTTGCGCGGCGGGACTCGAGGCTCCGCTGCGTCCGCTCAAGACCAAATGGCGTGCTCCTTGGGCCACGAGCCATTTCGCCACTTCGAGACCCAAACCGCCCAATCCGCCGGTGATCAGGTAGCTACCTTCCGCGTCGATGTTCAGTTTTGCATTCGCCGAGCGATACGGTTCGAGCCGCGCGACCCGTCGCATACCATCACGAAGGCAAAGTTGATTTTCCTCGTCGGCAAACCAAAGCGTTGCGAAGAGCGTTTCGGGCGACGTATCCGCAGCCGAATCGATACACGTGCATTTCAATTCCGGGTGTTCCCACGCAATTGTGCGGCCCAACCCCCATAAGGGAGTTTGCTGCACCTGGACGTGTCTTGTGGCCGTATCCGCGATAGCGTCGCACGTGACGATCCATAACCGTGGCGCGTTGGATGCTTTGACGATGCCCTGCACCAATTGCAGGACATCGCTGCATAGATCCTCGACAACACGTGGAACGTCGTCACATTCGAGCGTATCCAATGCTTGTAGGTAAACGACGCCGCGATAATCGCGCGTCGGATCGATGTTCCAATCGGCTCCACCATTCGGTCGGCAGACGACGTCGCAGACTTCCCCGCGATTTTGCAATTGCGTAGCGAGTTCCGCGCCGGATCCTCGTTGATCGGCCAAAATCAACCAGCGTCCGGGCGACTGGGCATAAGGGCTCACTTTGGCGAGCGGCGATGCGTTCCATTCGACCTGGTACAACCAATCTTGTCGACGGCTCGCGCCGCGCACGGTTTTTTTCGTGGCGCGTTGGAAACGCACGCCGACGAGCGTGGCTACAATCTGACCCGCTTCGTCGAAGAGTTGAATGTCGACCCGATAGCTACCGGTTTCCCGCTGACCGCTTCGATACCGGACGTGACTCCACAACGTCGTACATGCTCGCCCCGGTTGATGAACGTGGAGCTCATCGATTCCCAACGGCAAATGGGCATCTTCGCGGGGCACCAATGTCTGTACGACTTGCAAACACGCATCGAGCAGCATGAAATGGACAAAGGTGTAGGCGCTGATTTCTCGCCGCAAACGCTCGGGCAAACATACTCGTCCCAAAGCCTCGCCGTCGCCCACATACAATTCCACGATGTTTTCGAACGTCGGACCGACATTCATGCCGGTGGTTGCCAGTGCCCGATAAATGTCGCGTACGTCGTGCTTTTGGCAGCGACCTTGGACCTCCAACAAATCGATGCTTGGCGCGGTCAGCAATGGACGGTGGACGATTTCGCCGGTGGCATGCAACGTCCAGCCCGGGGGATCTTGGGCATCCGCCGAATACATGTGCCACGTGTACCCACCATTCGCGCTGGGCTTGCAGACGAGCTGCAGTGTCGTGACGATTGACGTATCGTTTGGCAACAAAAGGGCTTGGGGAAGAACGAAGTTCTCGATGATGGGCAGATGGCCCGGGAAGAACGATTTGGCAGCGGTGTAAACCATTTCCAAATAAGTCACGCCCGGCAAAATGATCGAGTCGAAGAATTCATGTTCGGCAATGTACGGGACCCGCGCCAAGGAGATTTCATTCTCGAAGATCTTGTCGCCCGTGCCCAAGGCCGGAGAATGCACTTGTCGCTTGAAGAAAGGATGCGCGTGGTCCGTGGTCGATGGCTGACGCGATGACGTCGCGCGGAGCGCTCGACCTTCCGGGACCTCGACCCAATGACGTTTGCGCTGAAACGGATAATTCGGCAATGTGACGGTTTGGCAAGATGTACGGTACGGCCTTTCGAACCCTTGCCAATCGATCGCTGCGCCACGCACGTAAAGCGCGCTCAAACTTTCCAATAATTGTCTCCAATCGCTTTGTCCAGAGCGCAAACTGGGGAGCCAGGCCGTGTGGGTTTTACCGGGCAAACACAGTTGTCCCAAACCGAGCAAGGTTGGTTTGGGCCCAATTTCAATGAACGTATCGACACCCAATTGATCCAACGTGGCCATTCCTTCGGCAAAACGTACGGCTTGGCGTACGTGGTCCCGCCAATACCGGGCGGAGGTCACTTCGGCGTCTGCCGTCTTTCCGGTCAAATTGGATACGAATTTGATTTTTGGTCGTTGATAGGCGATTCGACTGGCCGTTTGTCCGAATGCAGCGAGCATGGGCTCCATGAGCGCCGAATGGAAGGCATGGGAAACCTCCAACGGGCGAGTCTTGATGTCGCGCGCATGCAGGAGCGCCACCGCAGCTTGCACGGATTCGCTCGCCCCGGCAATGACCACACGTTCCGGAGCGTTTATCGTCGCAATCTCCACCGATGTGCCGGAAATCGCCGCAGCAACCGTCGATTCATTCGCCTGCACGGCGACCATGGTGCCACCTGCGGGCAATTCCTGCATCAATCGTCCACGTGCAGCAATGAGCGCAAGTCCCTCTTCCAGCGTAAATACACCAGCCACGCATGCCGCGGCATATTCGCCCACGCTATGGCCAATCACGACGTCCGGATGGATTCCCCACGATTTCCATAATTGGGCGAGGGCATATTCGATCGCAAAAAGGGCCGGTTGGGTAAACGCTGTTTGATGAATGTTCGATTTCGATTCACCATCTGCGACATCATCTCGAAACAACACGGACAAGAGCGAGACGCCAAGGTGCGGGCGAAGGATTTCATCACAACGTTCGAGGGTAGCTCGAAACGCGGGCTCCGTTTCGTACAGCTCGCGTCCCATATTTACGTATTGCGAACCTTGGCCGGTAAATAGGAACGCAATCTTGCGCGACGGCGCAATTCTGCCCGTATGCACATCGCTGGATTTTCCGTTATGAAAGGCGGCCAATTTTTCGGCGACTTCCTCACGTGATGCTCCAACGACGGCAAGGCGATGGTCAAAATGGTTGCGCTTGATGGCCGCCGTGTAGCAAATGTCCGCCAAGGCCGGTGCATCTTTGGCGCTCAAACAATCGCGGTAACGTTGCGCCAAGACAGACAGAGCCGCTTCGTTTTTGGCGCTCGAGGTGAGGATATGCAATGGGCGGTCCGTCAGCGCGTTTTCTCCGGTCGATGGAGTCGGGCGAGGGGGCGGCGGCTCCAACACCACATGGGCATTCGTCCCGCTAACCCCGAAGGAGCTCACGCCTGCGAAGGGCGCATGTGCCGGCCATTGTGTGGTTTCCGCGGCAACCTTGACGGGCAGCTCATTCCAGGGGATATGGGGATTGGGCGTTTGGAAATGCAATTGACGCGGAATTTCGCCGTGTTGCAAGGCCAGAACGGCTTTCATGACGCCCGCCACGCCGGCAGCGGCCTCCAAATGCCCGAAGTTCGTCTTTACTGAACCAATCAAGAGCGGATCCATGCGCTTTTGAAAAACAGTCCCCAAAGCTCCCACTTCAATGGGATCGCCGAGTGAAGTGCCCGTGCCGTGCGCCTCGACATAACCGACTTGCTCGGGTTGAATACCCGCGTTCGATAGCGCCCGACGAATGACCGCCTGTTGTGACGGACCGCTGGGAACGGTCAAGCCGCCGCTCGCGCCATCGTGATTAACCGCCGAGCCACGAATCAAAGCCAAGATCTCGTCGCCCGCGGCGAGCGCATCCGAGAGCCGTTTGAGCACCAACATTCCGCAGCCTTCGCCACGCACGAAACCATTGGCGGCAGCATCGAACGTCTTGCAATGGCCGTCTGGAGCAATCATGCGCGCCTTGCAGAACGCAATGCCCAGCCCGGGCGACAACAGAATATTGACTCCGCCCGCCAAAGCCACCGAACATTCTTGTTGACGCAAGCTTTGACAAGCCAGATGCAAAGCCACGAGCGACGACGAACAGGCCGTATCGACACACATGCTTGGCCCGGTCAAACCAAGCCAATACGACAAACGCCCGGCAGCTATGGAAAATGCCGCACCATTGCTGCTGTATACGTCGATATCGTCCAAGCTGCTGGGACCAAAAAGCCGTGCGGCTTGATCGAACGTGCTTATGCCAATGAACACGCCCGTCTGCGTGCCGAACAGCTCACCTGGCGTGACGTTCGCATTCTCGAGCGCCTCCCAGCTCACCTCCAAGAGCAACCGCTGTTGCGGATCCATGGCCGCGGCCTCAGGCGGCGAAATGTTGAAAAAACTCGGATCGAAACTTTTGAGATCCTGATGAATGAAACCTGCCGCTCGGAGATACGTTTTTCCGCGCGCGGTGGGATCGGGATCATAAAATTCTTCCAGGCTCCAGCGATCGGCCGGCACGGGTGCGATGGCATCAAAACCGTCGCTCAAGAGTTGCCAATATGCGTCCGGTGTATTCGCTCCGCCTGGGAAATGGCAACCCATGCCAATGATGGCAATCGGTTCGCGCTGGGCGCGCTCTGCGGTTTCCAGTTTGGTGCGAGCCTCTTTCAAGGCCAGGAGCATTCTTTGCTCCATCGTGAGTGCGTTCGTCGAGTTGCTCACGTCAACAAGGCCTCCAATGCCGCGAATTCTGCCGCCAGTGCGTCCCGAACCTGCGCCTCGGACAATTCTTTGACTTCCGCGAGATGCGGTTGAATTGAAGCTTCATTGCTCGAGTTTTCGCCCGAGTGGGCCGAATCTGACAGCACGGCCTGGGCAAGATGACCAATCAATGCTTCCAGTGTGGGATAGTCGAAAAGCAACGTCGTCCGGAATTTGTAGCCCAATTCGGTTTGCAATCGATTACGCAGCTCTACGGCGAGCAGCGAAGTCAATCCCAAGTCGAAGAGGCCGACCCGCAAACCAATGCGCTCAGGCTCCTCCAAACCGAGCACGGTTGCCACCTCGGCGCGCACATGAGCCGTCAAGTATTCGCGCTGCTCATTAACCGGCTTCGCCGCCAGCTCCTGTCGAAAAGCCGACAACGTGCTGTTCAATCGAGAAATATGATGGCCATCCGTTTGTTGGGCCAAACTCTCCGTCGCCGTGGGCTCATGCACGTGGGGGGCGTCCAGGAATGTTTGGTGACTCGTGCCAGGGTCGAACCAATGACGTTTGCGCTGAAATGGATAGGTGGGCAACGAGATACGCCGCCGATGCTGGTACGCGGAAAAACCCTTCCAATCGATGGGAGCACGCCGCTCGTACAACGCAGCCAAACTCGTGAGCATTTGCGCCCAATCGTGTTTGGTGGGCTGAAGACTCGGTAGCCACAATCGCTCCTCGGCATCCGTCAAACAATCCTGCCCCAAACCGAGCAATACGGGCACGGGCCCCATTTCCATGAAAACGTCCACGCCCATTTCGGCCAGGGTCGCCATACCTTGGGCAAACCGCACCGGCTCGCGGAGATGACGCAACCAGTAATCGACGGTCGTCAATTCCTCGTGTACGAGTCGTCCCGTCACATTCGAAACAAACTGCATTTGCGGGCCGCTGAATTTCACGGTGCCGAGCACTTCCGCGAATTCGTCGAGAATCGGTTCCATCAGGGGCGAATGAGAAGCAACGAAGATCTTCAGCTCTTTTGTTTTGAGTCCGGCCGTTTGCAAAGCTCGCGCAGCTTCTTGCATGACTTCGCGATGCCCGGAAATCACCAAGCTCTCGGGCGTATTGACGACCGCCAGCGAAACCTTGGCTGCAAATGGGCGCAGCACCTGGTGCACGATTTCTTCACGCCCCAAGACGGCCATCATTTGACCGGCGTGGGCGCTGGTTTGCATCAAACGGCCGCGGGCGGTAATCAAATTCAAACCATCTTCGAGGCCAAACACCCCGGCTACGCACGCGGCGGCATATTCGCCCATGCTGTGTCCCACCACGACGTCCGGCTCGATTCCCCACGAACGCCACAAGTGGGCGAGCGCAACTTCAATGGCAAAAAGCGCGGGTTGCGCATAGGTCGCTTCGTCCAACAACCGCTCGGTTTGGGTCGGGTCCTCTTTGTAGAGCAAATCGACGAGCGAAAGTCCCAAGCTGGGGCGGAGAATTTCACAACATTGGTCCATGACCTGGCGGAACTTCGGTTCGATTTGATAAAGCTGTTTGCCCATTTCGGCGCGTTGTGGACCTTGCCCCGTGAATAGGAAGGCAATTTTCGGCGCGCTCTCGACATCCGACGAAATTCGCGCCGTGGTGGGAGCTTCGAGTTGGGCCAGGGCATCGGTTCGACTTTGACAAACGATCGCGCGGCGCGTTTGGAAATGACGTCGCCCTATTTGTAATGTATGGGCCGCGTCGGCCAATATACGCGGCTCGTCGTTTTCCGCGGCATTCATTTGGAAATAGGCGGCCAGGTTGCGCGCTTGCATCTCGAGCGCCGCGGTATTCCGAGCGCTCAATGTCAGAATTTGCCAGGGACGCGCGTCCCCCGATGGTTCCCGCGGCGGAGCTTCTTCGAGAATGGCGTGCGCATTCGTGCCACCTGTACCAAAGGCGCTCACTCCTGCGCGGAGAGGCGTCTCACCCTCATGCTTCCACGGTCGTAGCGTCGTATTCACGAAAAAAGGACTGCTCGCAAAATCAATCTGCGGATTGGCCGACGAATAATGCAAACTCGCGGGAATCATGGCGTGTTTCAGCGCCAGGGTCGTTTTGATCAAACTCGCCATTCCCGCTGCTTTGCTCAAATGGCCGACATTGCTCTTGACCGAACCCAACGCACAGAATTGTTTGGCGTTCGTTTTGGTGCGAAACACCTGATTCAATGCTGCAACCTCGACGGGATCCCCCAAATGGGTCGCGGTGCCGTGCGCTTCGATATACCCAATCGTGTCCGGGTGAATGCAGGCAACGGCCTGCGCCTCCGCAATGACGCGAGCTTGCCCTTCGATACTCGGAGCAGCATAACTGACTTTCGCCGCGCCATCGTTGTTGATCGCCGTGCCGCGAATGACCGCGTAAATGGGATCATCGTCCGCCAATGCATCGGCCAAACGCTTCAGGAGAACCATTCCCGCCCCGCTCCCGAGCATCGTGCCGCTGGCTTGGGCATCGAATGGGCGGCAATGGCCGTCCGAAGAAAAAATCAGCCCATCGCGATAGAGATACCCACGATTTTGCGGGACAAGGACGTTGACCGCCCCGGCGAGCGCCATATCGCATTCTCGGGCGAGCAAACTTTGGCATGCCAGATGAACCGCCACGAGCGACGTGGAGCAGGCCGTACTGACACAAAGACTCGGCCCTTTGAGATTCAACGTATGGGAAATGCGCGTCGCCACATTGTCTTTGTCGCTGGCCAGCTCCAATTGAAAGCTATTGCCAGCCGCCATTTGCAATGCAAAATCAGGCTGTGTGAGCAGGTTGTTCAACAAATACGTGCTGTAATTCGCTCCAGCATACACCCCGATATGCCCGGGAAACTCACCTGGATCGTACCCCGCATCTTCGAAGGCTTCCCAAGCGCATTCCAACAGCAATCGATGCTGCGGATCCATCATTTGCGCCTCACTCGGCGCGAAACCAAAGAAGGTCGC
Source organism: Polyangium sp. (in: bacteria) (assembly GCA_035437985.1). Taxonomy (GTDB): domain Bacteria; phylum Myxococcota_A; class Polyangia; order Polyangiales; family Polyangiaceae; genus Polyangium. The sequence goes on from DAOMZH010000063.1 coordinate 14,631, forward strand.
GTCGAATGATTCGATATCGTCCAGCACGGGAGCCGTACGCACATAATGCGGGTCGCGCCAAACATGTTCCGGAACGCCGGCGGACGTCAGCTCGTCGTCGGTAAATGTTCGGAGACACTCGACGCCGCCACAAAGGTTTTGCCAAAATGCGGCAATCGTCGGCGCACGAGGAAAACGGCCGGCAAGACCCACGATAGCGATTCCTTCACGTTGCGCGTCATCATGCGAATGCTTCGGTAGCGTCACGCTCTGCGGCCGACTTTCTTCACTGCCGCTCAAATACTCTGCAAGCGTCCTAATCGTGGGATATTGCAGGAGATGCACCGGGGAGAGCTCCGGGGCTACCGTGGCCTGTAATTGCTGGTGCACTTGCAACAACAAAAGCGAATTGCTGCCCAGCTCGAAAAACGTGGCCTGAACGTCGACGTTGGGCACGCCGAGGGCCTGTTTCCAAATCGCCGCAATTCGCTGCTCCATCGCCGTTTGCGGCCGCGCGGACCGCGTTCGTTCGGGCACCGTGTTCTTTGCGGCGTTCTGAAGCATAGGTTGCTCGGGCCAAACGAATTGTGGTAACTCGGTAATCCTTTGATCCGGCTCGGCGACGAGCACGTTCAGCAATTGCTTGAAATCCTCCAACAATTTCGCAATGGTGGCGTCGGCGAAGCAATCGCGATTAAACGTCACGGGCCCTGCAATCACCACACCCTCCGCTGTTTGCCTTTCAATGAGGTCGAAGAAGAGGTCGAAATCGGCGTGTGCGCTGGGTAAAACCTCGAGCTCGGTCGTCAGTCCAGGTAAAACGATTCGATGTTGAGGTGTGTTGCGGAAGGCAAAAACGACTTGGGAAAGCCGTAATGTGTTATTGAGGAATTGAATGGGCAAGTCCTGATGCTGAATCGCTCCCGCCATGGTTTGTCGTACACGACCAATGACTTCCCGAAACGTCGGGCTACCGGAAAGGTCCGTGCGTAAAATGAGCAAATTGACGAAGTTGCCGATGATTGGTTCCAGGTCGGGCCGGGCGCGATTCGCCATCAATCCACCCAGGGCAATATCCGTTTGTCCGGTATAGCGGAACAAAAGCACGGTGAACCCCGCGCAGAGCGTCGTGTACAGGGTCTCCTGCTCTTGGCGCGCGAACGTTTTGAGGGCCGTCGTCAGCGCCGGAGAGAGCGCGAAAGGATATGAACCAGCGCCGCGGCTCTGGAAAGGAACAGATTGGGCCGGTAGCGGTGGCGCCACGATTCCCTCGAGCCGCTTTTGCCAATAGGCCAACAGGGGCGCTTGGGTCTTCGCTTCACCGAGCCACGCCCGTTGCCATGCGGAAAAATCGGCATACTGAATGGGTAGCGCGGGCAATTGCCGCTGCTGACCTTGGCAATACCCAGCATAAAGGGTTTGCAATTCGGAGAGCAGGACACTCTGGGACCAAAAATCATAAACGATATGATGAAATACCAAAAGTAAAAGATGTTCTTGCTCGTGACGACGGAGCGCGCACGTGCGCATGCCCGGTTCGTCATGCAAAACAAATGGTTGCCGGGCGTTTTTCTCGATCCACCGCGCCACGGCCGCTTCCTGCTCTGCCGCAGGCAAATCGGTCACGTTCGTCATGGGTAAAGCGACGGGGGCAAACGCTCGTACCATTTGAATCGGTTGGCGTTTTGCATCGAGCGTAAACACCGTGCGCAAAATGGTATGGCGACGGCGGAGCGCATTCAAGCTTTGCTCCAGCGCCGACACGTCCAAGGTCCCACGAAGATGCAACAAATGAGGCAAATGAAAAGCGGTGTTATCGGAATGCAATTGCTGCAAAAACCACAGCCGCTCTTGTGGATACGACAGAGGACGCGGCGTTGCGTCCGCTATGGGGACGAGCGGAGGCGCCCCATTGCGGAAGGCAAGAAGCGCGCGGATGGCATTCCAGGTCTCCGGGTGTTTCATGCCTTGGCATTCCTGATGATCAACGCCGCAATGGCGTCGATCGTCTCGAAATTTTCATATTGAATCTCGGCCAAATCCAGCTTGTGGCCAAAAGCTCCTTCCAGAAAGGTGATGAGCCGAAAAATGCCCATCGAATCGATTACACCCTGCTCGATGAGCCGAGCGTCGTTCGTGAGCACGACATCCGTACGCCCATGAAGAAATGATTCGGTGATGAATTGCTTGATGCTCTCGGCCACTTGGGCCGTATTCGTGGCACTTCCGTTGCTCATCGTTCGTCGTCTCCTGATTCAGAGAAAAACTCAAACCTCGTATCCCAATTGCGCTGCGACCTGCTTCGTAAAAGGGCTCAGCTCTTGCGGCGGTCGTTGGTCTCGCCAAGCCGTCGCCAGCCGCGCCTCTACTTGGCGATGTTGCGTGAAATTCCCGTCGCCGACCCCATTGACGAGGCGCTCCCCGCGATAAGGGTCGAGCAGCGCTTCATCAAAGGGAATCCCCAGAAATTGGCAAATGGCCCGTTGCGTTCCTTCCGGGTCGGCGACGAGTTTTTCGTAATGAACCAGATGCTGCCTTGCGGCGGGAATCTTTTCCAAGAACATCAGCGCATTCTGGTTCCACGCAGCCCACGCTTTCTCGGCATGTAGCCACGGATTGTCGTCCCAAACCCCGAATTGATTGCGAACGACCTGTTGCACGCGCATGCGCATCCAGGATTCGATGACCGCAAATGGATGACGTACCAAATAGAGATACTTGGGCTGGTCGAAGATTTGCTCGGCACGCTCGGGCCAACCTGCATGAGCCAAATATGCAGGCGTCTTGTCGACGAGCAATCGGTCGGCGGCCAATTGCGCAATGGCGCGGTAAACGATGTGGATCGGAGTGTCCTCGTCTTCGAGACGGCGAACCTTCGCCTCGGCTTGCTCGAAGGGCACATTCTCCAAATGCGCAAACGTTTGAATCAGGCCCATTCGGTACCACGGATTGCCCAGTCGAGTCGCTTGTGCGCGAAATTCACCCATCGAGTCGACATGGAGCAAATAAAGTTCAGGCGGCCCAAAAAGCGACGGATGCCCAGTGAGCATCGTTCGGAGCAGCGTCGTCCCCGAGCGATGCACGCCCAGCAAGAAGACCATGGGCTGCTTTGTTTCAATCGAATGCGGATAAGGTTTGAGTTCTGGCCAGGGCCATCGCCCACCGTCGTGAGGATTTACATACGGCACCGTTGGCGGAGGCGGATCCAGCTCGTCAGCAACGTAGCCCGCGAGTTCCTCGAGCGTGGAGACTTTTTCCAAATCCGTCAAATAGAAAGGGAAATTTAGATATTTGTCAAAATGCAGATACAAAGCTTCCGACATCGTAAAGGGATCGTTCCAGCTCGCGTCGAATGCAGTAAAGTGAGCCGTCGGTGCAATCTCTTCTTCGGCTTTGCCCGTGACCTCCGCGACCCAGGATTGCATGGCATCTAGAAGCACGCTTGCTCGCTCGGCGCGGGGCAAGGCCAGAATTCGTTGGCGGAGGGGAGATGTCTTGGTCATGTTCAGGCTACTTGGTCTTTCATCAAGGTCGTTCTATCGATTTTGCCTGTCGAGGTTTTGGGTAGGACCGACCGGAATTCGAAGTAATGGGGCACCATGTATTTCGGCAGCTTGCTCTCGCAATAGGCGGCCAGGGCGGCCGCTGGAATCGATCCATCGCGGGTGGCGACGAACGCCTTGATGCGATTGCCGATTTCTTCGTCGGGCACGGGAACAACAGCCGCTTCGACCACCTCGGGGTGGTTGTGAAGCGTCGATTCAATCTCCCCGATCTCGATGCGATAACCGCGGCTCTTGATCATGCCGTCGCGGCGCCCCAAATACGTGTAATTCCCATCGTTCTCGAGCCGCACCCAATCTCCCGTGTGGTACATGATCTCCGGGCCCAAATCCGGGTGACACGTAAACAGAATGCGCGATTGTGCGGTGCGCTCGGGCAAACCCCAATAACCAGTCATGATGCCCGGACCACGCGCACACAATTCTCCTTCCACACCGGGAGCAGCGATGGCCCCTTGTTCGTCGAGTACGAACAATTCGTAATTGTCGATGGCTTTGCCAATGGAAAGTGGCGCGGTGCGCTCGGGCGCGAGCGGTGGCACTTCGTAATACGTGCACACATTCGTTTCGGTGGGGCCAAATAAATTGAAATACCGGGGATGCGACACCAGCTCCATCAACCGGCGCAGGTATTTGATGGGAAAAACTTCCCCCGCAAAAAGAATCGCGCGCAAACGAGGGAAGGAGTGCCGCTCCAATTGACCGTAGAGCACTAGACTCGTCAAAATCGACGGGACCGAATACCAGATGGAAATCTTTTCTCGGGCCATGAAGTCGGCGAGCGTTCGAGGAAATACGGAATGGGTCGCCGGGACCAACACGACGGTTGCGCCAGCATGAATCGTGGCAAAAATGTCCAAAATGGACAAATCGAAATGCAATGGTGCGTGGTTGGAAACGCGGTCGTCCGGCGTGATCGCGAACGTCGTCGAGGCCCATTCGACGAACGTGAGCGATGCCCGATGGCTAATCATCACGCCTTTGGGTGTCCCAGTCGAGCCCGAGGTATACAATACATAAGCCAGGTCGTTTTCGATCACGCCAGGATGGGCCGGTGGATCCGTAGGCGCCGCCAATACCTCCGACCAGCCAGCCACGAAAGGAAACTGCTGTCGCAGATCGCTCGGATTTTCGTCGGCGACAATCACGCCCCGCAATGTCGTGAGGTTCGTCGGGGCACTTTGCTGCAAGGTCGACATTTTCGCGACGGTGCTCACGATGGCCGCCATCCGACAATTTTGCACGATATAGGCAATACGCGCCGCTGGTGCTGCTGGATCCAGGGGGACATACGCCGCTCCGGTTTTCAAAATTGCAAAAATCGCCACAATGGCTGCCAGTGACTTGTCCAGGTAAATGCCAATGCGGTCACCCCGCTGCACACCGGCCTGCAACAGAATCGCTGCGAGTTGATTGCTTTGCGTCTCCAATTGCGCATAACTCAGCGCGGCGCCATGGTGGCAAACCGCCGGCCCAAGAGGTGTTCGCTCAGCGCTTCGTTGCAGGAGTTGGTGCAGCAAGTAAGGCATCTCGGCCAGCCTCCTCAATGACTCTGCGCAACGCGCAAAAAGGCCTCGAGTTTCGCACGCAATTCGTCGTTCGAGGCGACCACCGCCATGAAGCGATGCTCGAAATGCGTACGTCCCGTATTCGACGTAAAACAAAGATTGGCCAAATGGATGTCCGGGTCGGCATCGAGCGTGGCGATGTAACGTTGGACCAGGTCGCGCAGCGCGGTCATGCTGCGCGCAGAAAGGACCAGCAAATGGCGATCGCGCTCGGGGATGGCCGCCGTGGGCTCGCGCGTGGGCGCCTCTTCCAGGATGACATGCGCGTTGGTGCCTCCAATGCCAAGCGAATTGACGGCGGCACGACGCGGACCGGACGCAATCCACTCTTTCGATTCCGTGTTGACATAAAATGGTGTGGCTCCAAAATTGATTTTCGGATTCGGCTTCGAGAAATGTAGGCTTGGAAAAAGCTTCTTGTGCTGCAAAGACAACGCCGCCTTGATCAACCCGGCAATGCCCGCGGCGGCCTCCAAATGGCCAATGTTGCTTTTCACCGATCCGATCGCGCAGGTTTGTTGTGGTGCGGCAGCGCCTTTGTGCCCCCTCCCATATGCTTTGTTCAATGCAAAAATCTCGACGGGATCGCCGACCAACGTCCCCGTACCGTGCGCTTCCACGTAGCCAATGGTATGCGGCTCGATTCCGGCGACCGCCAATGCTTGGGTCATGGCCGCGGCTTGGCCCTCCGCACGTGTCGACCAATAGCTGACCTTTTGCCCGCCATCGTTGGTCATTGCCGAACCACGAATGACCGCTGCAATGGCATCGCCGTCGCGATATGCATCTTCCAGCCGTTTCAACAGCACCAGACCGACGCCGCTCCCAAAAATGGTACCCTGGGCATCTGCCGAAAAGGGGCGGCAATGGCCATCTGGCGAAAAAATGTCGTCTTCCTGGTACATGTAACCAATGCGCTGCGGAACCCTCACGGTCACACCTCCCGCCAGCGCCATTTCGCATTCACCATTCAGTAAGCTTTGGCAGGCCAAATGAACGGCGACGAGCGACGTCGAGCAAGCTGTTTGTACGGTCAAACTAGGGCCGTGCAGATTCAATTTGTACGAAATTCGGGTGCTCAAATAATCTTTGTCATTGCCGACATGGCCCCGGCTCCCGGTCGTCCCGATGAGCTGTTGATTGACATGCGCATGTGATACGAGATAACTGCTCATGAGCCCGCCGCTTCCCGTAAAAACACCAATGGGGCGGGGGGAGCGATCGTCGTCCGCTGGGCGCGGCGCATAACCGGCATTTTCCAACGCTTCCCACGCACATTCGAGCAGCAGACGATGTTGCGGGTCCATCGTCTCTGCTTCACTGGGTGAACACTGGAACAACGCCGCATCGAAGCCATCGTAATCGTCCAAGAGCGGCGCCGCTTTCACGTAATGGGGATGCTCGAGGTGCGCCTTGGGCACTCCTTGCGCCTGCAATTCCTCGTCGGAAAAAAAAGTAACGGACTCGACGCTCTTTTCGAGATTCAGTCGATATTGCTCGATAGTACGTGCTCCCGGGAAACGACCGGCCATGCCGATGATCGCAATGGAGCTCGGATGATCGAGAAGCGACACGGTCATGCTCCACGCAGCGCATTCTTGCGCAATTCCCGTTGACGTGCCCGAGAATCGATCGGCGTAGGCTCGACAGGCGCGCTGTCATTCGTCGACGTATTGCCTGGCGGCGCAGCAAAACATTGCTCGTACGCGGCGCAGAGATCACCCACCGTGCGAATACTGGTAATGGCGACCCGTTCCGCAAAAGGATCGACATCGAGCTTCAACTCCAGTATGGCCACCAAGCGAGCCAAGTCGAGCGACTTTAATCCCAAACCATCCACGAGCGCATCGTCATCGTGAATCTCGCTCACCTCGAGCCCGAGATCCTCGATCACGTCTTGGATAGCGGAATAAATGGTTTGTTTTACATTCAACACGAATAACCTCCATCCACGGCAAGGATCTGACCCGTAACGAAACTCGCCTGCGGAGAAATGAGAAAACGTACCACATTGGCGATTTCCTCACTCGTGCCGAGCCGTTGCAATGGTGTGCGTCGCGCGATCGTGGCCCGTTGCGCATCCGTGAAATCGCTCGTCATGTCACTCTCGAAATACCCGGGCGCCACCGAATTGACCCGAATCCCCTTGGGCCCCACCTCTTTGGCCAGGCTGCGCGTCATCCCGTCCAACGCCGATTTCGTTGCGCTATAGACCGAAACGCCGGCATGGCCGCGAATGCCATTAACCGAGGTGATGTTCACAATCGAGCCACTTTGCTGTTCGAGCATGCACTTGAAGCATGTTTGCGTCAGTTGAATGGCTGCCGCGAGATTGACCGTGATACCGCGCTGGATATCTGACGCACGCATCAGGGTCAAAAGACCATCCACTCCAATGCCCGCATTGTTGATCAGCGTATCGATTCGTCCGTAGCGCCGAAAAACCGAAAGTGCAAATTTCTTCACGTCGTCGAGCGCCGTAGCGTCCACGGCTTGCCAATAAAAAGTATCCCCATTCGGATCGTTTTGCTGTAATTCGTCGATAAAAGATGTCGGCGTGCGGCTGAAGGTAGCCACGATATGTCCTTCAGCCAAGAACGTGGACACCAAGGTTTGTCCCAGCCCGCGGCTGCCACCACTGATGATGATGACGTTTGGCTTGTGATTCATGTTCGTGTTTCCGGCACGGAGTCATTGCGCATTTTCTTGAAGCGCGCGCTGTGTAATTCATGACGGGCCATTTGAACGACCGACGGGACCTTGAATGCTGGCAGATGCTTTCGACAAAATTGTCGCACACGGCGCTGCAGCGCCTCCGCATCCTCCGGCTCGAACAAGAT
>DAOMZH010000064.1:0-15724 GCA_035437985.1 Polyangium sp. (in: bacteria)
TCGGTGTTGCAGCCGGACAATTTCACCCGTGCGCGGGACGCGCGGACGGAACATTGCATTGCTAGGGCCGAGATGTCGAAGGGCAGCTCGGTAATGGAATGCGAGCTACCGGAAAAAGCCCGCCGCTCGACGTTGGAACGGGAAATAAGGGGCCCATTGCTGCCGGTGTAAATCATACCTGTTCCACTTTGCAAAGTGGCGCCCTGCAATGTTGGGGAAGAAACTCCAGTGGCCAAATCGGCGACAACACGACGGTCGACAATGCGGTGCCCATCACGATTGACACTTCGTCGAATTGGGCTGAAGTGAGTGCGGGGAATGCTGCGACATGTGCGCGTAAAATGGACGGCGCAACGTATTGCTGGGGCGCCAATACGTTCGGAAATACCGGAATTGGCGATTTGGGACAACGCCGTGTCCCCACGCTCATCACCGGGACGAATGCTTCGATCAATCTCGCATTCGGACACGCGTGCGCCGTATCGACGACAGGTACGCTTTCGTGTTGGGGCTCGGGGGAATATGGACAAAATGCGCGTGGTGATGCATTTGCCACGACTCCTGCTCCGCTTGCCGCGTCTTATTGAACAAAAAGGTCGAACGCATGAAATACCGCCGAAGAGCCGCCATTCTTTTGTCTTTGTTCGCGACGACAGCGCCCACGGCATGTGGCGGCGGACAAACCCCATCAACCACCGGAGACGGAGGCCAATCCAATACGGGAGGCTCAGGTGGCGACGGCGGAGCAGCGTCGTCGAGCTCCGGAATGGGCGGACAAGCCGGCGACCCTTTTGCCAAAGACGAATGCGCCCTCGGCCTCGACGATTGTGCGGATAATGCCGATTGCCTCGATACGCCCGGGTTCTACGAATGCGTGTGCAAACCGGGATTTTCCGGAGACGGAAAAACCTGCACGGATATCGATGAATGCGGCAAGCTCACGAATGATTGCGATCCCAATGCCTTGTGCACGAACACTGACGGGGGTTTTACATGTGCATGTGCGGCCGGATTCGTGGGTGATGGGAAAACGTGCGCCGCGACGTATCTCGCAGTATCGGCGGGCACCTACCACGCTTGTGCCGTTCGTTCGGACAAGACGCTTTGGTGTTGGGGCCTCAATACGAGCGGTCAGGCAGGGACGGGAACGGGCGACGCCATCTTTCTTCGCCCCGCGCAAGCTGGCGGAGCAAGCGATTGGAAAGCAGTTAGTTCTGGAGCGGCCTCCACGTGTGCATTGTCGGAATTAGGCCGTATTTCGTGTTTCGGGACAAACAGTTCCGGACAACTCGGCGACGGTAGCACGACGACCCGCACGACACCCACGCCAATTGCGGGAGACATGTCGGATTGGACGAGCATTTCAGCCGGATCGACGCATGTATGCGCATTGCGTGCGGATGGATCTTTGTATTGCTGGGGATCGAACACCCGCGGGCAGATTGGTGATGGAACGACAAACAACGCTATATTGCCGACGCTCGTTTCCGCCGGTCCTTGGGTTGCCGTATCGGCCGGCACGGATTTTACGTGCGGATTACGCATGGATCATACGTTGTGGTGTTGGGGCTTGAATACGAGCCGCCAATTGGGTGACACGACCACGACGCAACGAATGACTCCCACGCAAGAAATCACAATGGCCACAGATTGGGCGGCCATTGGTGCCGGCAATGCGTACACGTGCGCCATGAAAATGGATGGAACGAGGTATTGTTGGGGGACGAATTCGCTCGGTCAGGGCGCCGATGGAACGACGACGGGCATTACGATGCCCAAGGCCTGCGACATGGAGACGGATTGGGGAACCAATATCGAGCTCGGGGATTTGCTGGGGTGCGCGCAAAAGAAGACAGGCGCCTTGTATTGCTGGGGGGATGGTAGCTCCGGCCAAACGGGTTTACCTGGGGATGAATCGCCCAAATTGGCTCCAGCCCAAGTTGGCCAGGCGACGGATTGGATTTCCATATCGAGCGGCTTTCGATTTACGTGTGGCGTTCGTCAATCGGGCGAACTTCATTGCTGGGGCGCGAATGCGCGCGCGGCTGCGGGAATGGGATTCGTTGCTGATAGATTGGATCCGACAAACGTTTCTGCTGATACTGATTGGGAGCGCGTCGACGTACAGCTCGACAATGGCTGCGGCCTTCGCACCGGCGGAAACCTATATTGCTGGGGACGCAATGCATTCGGACACCTTGGCGACGGCACGAATATCACGCGCGTCGCGCCAACGCCTATCGGCGCAGGAAAAGTATGGACACGCGTTGCGCTTGGGCGCACCCATACGTGCGCCATTGCGAGCGAGGGCGGGGGCACGCCCGCGCCCTATTGCTGGGGACTCGACGGAAACCAAGAACTCGGCAATGGTTCTACAGTAACAAACCAGCTAACCCCGATGCCCGTTACGCCGACGACGGGAAACACATCCCCCTGGCTGGAGATTGCTGCGGGATTCAATCACACCTGTGCCGTTCGTCAAGATGGAACATTGTGGTGTTGGGGCCGCAATGCGAGCGGACAACTCGGTGATGGAACGACGACAACCCGCCCGGATCCCAAACAAGTCATCCTACCTGATCCATTGGGATGGCTCGATGTCCATGCGAGTGGCGATTTCACCTGCGGTATGCGAACTGGCGGCGAATTGTATTGTTGGGGAACGAATACCGTCGGGCAATTGGGACAAATGGACACGATGTCACCCGTGAGCAGTCCGAAATTGGTTCCGGGCACATTTGCCAATGTCGATGTTTCGGCAAACCATGTTTGCGGCGTGCGTGTCGATGGAACGCTTTGGTGTTGGGGTCGCAATGCGAGCGGCGAGCTCGGAATGGGCAATACGGCAAGTCCCGTTCTGGGTCCGACGCAAGTTGGTACGGGGACGAATTGGCAACGTCCATATTTGGGTCAAGGCACATCGATGTGCGCAACGCAAATGGATGGATCGCTCCATTGCTGGGGAACGGGTTCGTTTGGACAACTGGGTTTGGGCAATACGTCGTCATTCACTTCGCCGCAAAAGGTCCCGAACCTCGATACGTGGAAATCCGCTTCCATCGGTGTCGAACACACGTGCGGAATTACCCAAGGCGGGAAATTGGCGTGTTGGGGAGCGAGTTATTATGCGCAATTGGGCGGCGGAGTGCCGTTCATTTCGACTCCGACGCGTATCGTGGATCCCTGAGAGCGTGTTGAACAGAGATTGCCAGCGAAATATGGGTTTGTCCGCCCCGGGAGCGTTTGATGTTGCGGCGTCGCGGCACCCCGAACTCGCCCGCTCCGCGGGCTCAAACAGCGGGGTCCCCGCCGCAAACGCCGCAAAATCAAACCGCTCCCAGGGCTATCGCGATCCGCTGTAAAAACCTGGTCGAGTAGCCCCCGAGGGTTCGCCCCGGGGGCCCTCACCAGATCCGGACTAGGAGATTTCCACCATCCGGCTCCTCCGCCAGCGATGTCTCACGGAGCGTTCCAGATTTGGACGCGAATTCGAGGGATTGGCATCGGATAACTCCTCAGCACTCCTTGAAAACGCTCCCAATTCATCCGGCCTCGTTGGCTCCTTCGGTCCAGCCATTTCCGCCAGCATTGCTTCACTCGTTCGACGAGTTTGTCCAGGCTGCGGATGTTGCCGTTGACGCCGAAGTAGTTGTAATGCCCAACGAGTTTTCTTTTGAGCGTGACGTGCTGATCTTTCACGGACTTGTGTCGATGGCGTCGACACCATTCCTCGGCGGCTTTGATAGCCCGCCGCAGCCTTGTCTTGCGCGTCTTGAATGCCGGCATCCATCGACCTGCTCGTGTCCTCCGCCAATACAGCGTGAAGCCGAGAAAATCGAATGTCTGCCCCTTCTGTCCATCTCCCTCCGCCATGTTTGGCGGGTGAAACGGGAAAAGGCGGGTCTTTTCCGGATGCAGTTTCAGCCCGAATCGCTCGAATCGAGGGCCGAGTACCGCCATCACTCTCTTCGCGTCGTCTTCGCGCTCGAAGCAGATCACAAAATCGTCTGCGTAGCGCGCGAGCGTCGTCTTGCCGCGCATGCGCGGTTTGACTTCGCGTTCGTACCACACGTCGAGCACATGATGGAGGTACACATTGCCGAGAATCGGCGATAAGACCGAGCCTTGCACCGTCCCCACTTCTGGCTCGGATAACTCCGTGCCTTCGAGGATTCCCACGTGCAAACATTTGCCAATGAGCCGTAATAGATTCCCATCGGCTATCCGTTCCTGAAGCATCTCCATCAGCATCTTGCGGTCGATGCTGTCAAAGAAGGACGTAATGTCGGCCTCCAGGACAAACCTCACCTCTCCCCTCACGAGCGGGCCATTGAGCGCTCGCAATGCATCATGCGCACTGCGCCTGGGTCGATAGCCGTGCGAAACGTCCCGAAATTGAGGCTCATACGCCATTTCGAGAATCTCACGCAACGCCTCCTGGACAATCTTGTCTTCCATCGACGAGATGCCAATCGGCCTTGTTTTGCCTTCGTCCTTTGGGATGTGCACCCGGCGAATCGGTTGATGCCGGTAGGTCATCGCCTTCATTCGCTCGTGCAATTCGTGCAGATTCTTCGATAGCTCCTGCCCGTATTGCTCTTTCGTGATGCCATCCACGCCCACCGCCGCATCTTTCCGAATTCGGCGATATGCTCGTTCGAGCGCATTTATGTCAATCAAGTGCGCCAACGATCGGAGCGGTCCTTCCGGATCGCGCTTCGCTCTCTCCGCTACCTTCAATAGTCCTGGTGACATGGTTTCCGCCATCCTTGTGGCCGTCATGTTTCCCTCCTGAAGTTCATCACTGACACGGGCCCTCTTTGCTCCACCGGGTCCGCGTGCCATAACGTTCCCCGATTTCATTGCTCGTATTGGACCCTCCGACTCCCTGTTCTCCTTCAGCCAATAGCTCTGGTCTCCCTCGCTCTTGGCCTACCGCGAGACGGATGCTCATTTCGCTGCGGAGTTGATTCGGCTTGTTTTGCAGACGCATCCGTTTGTCCGCATCACGCGTGGGGCTTGATCACCGGCTCCCCGTTTGGCCGGAAATACTCGTGGACGGAGGCAGGGCCTCCCAGGTTTCTGGATCGTCCTCTTTACGCGCGCCGCAAGCCAACCACCCCGCCAGGTGCATGTTGCTCTCGCCCATTTCATCGAGCTTCACGCCGTGGCCTTCCAGGGTTGAAAACCCTTGGGCATCCCGGCACTTTGAGTATTTCGGGGCTGACACGCCGCGGCTCACGCATTCGCGCATCTACGCATCAACGTGGTCGTTACCGGCCACGCAGCAAGACTCGCTACCGACCCGACTGGGCTCAGTCCCGATCGGATGGGTTTCGCACCCACTGGACGACAAACTCGATTTCCGAAGAACCGCTTCCTCTTTCCCTCGAGACCAGCCTTGCCTGGCCGCAACTTCAACACGCTCTGAGACGTCTGTCACTCTCTGCGTCGTAATCACCGAAAACGACTGCGATTCGAACTGTTTGGGGGCCCCTCACAAACAAAAACCTCGCGTAGCGCGCTTGTTAGCGCGCGCAGCGAGCGTCCAATTCGGCGGACACCGGCCCCAATTCATTACTTGAGCATCGCTTTGATGAGCTTCGGACTTTGGTTGGAAATGTGATCGTAGGGCAAACCCGCCGCCGTCAATAACGTCGCGTGCACGTCCGACGGCCGAATGAGTGTCCCCATTTCATCGTCTGGCGCTCCTGTATCGAGGTTCGCCGGCCGTGAATCGTAATTCGTGTCTTTCGTCGCACCAATGACGGCATTTCCGCGAATGCCTTTTCCAGCAACGAGGCACGCTGACGCAAGGTGATGGTCACGCCCACCTTGTTGATTGATGCGCGGCGTTCGCGCGAATTCCGAGAAACACATGAGCGTGGTGCGATCCCAGAAGGATTTACCATTTTTGTCTTCCGTGTTTTTCAGATACGTAATGAGCTCGCTCACCGCATCGAATCCTGCTCGTTGCTGCGCCGGATGATTGCTCGGCCAATCGTCGTCGAAATGAGCGTCAGTGACATTCACGAGCCGCAAAAGCACCACCTGGGAAATGCGATTGACCAGCGCTTGCGCCGCCAACGCCGCTTGTCCGCGGGGTTTGCCCGAGAGCGTAGCCGCTGGATTCGCCGGATTGACGCCAAATGTTTCGTACAATTTCGCGAGCTGACTTCCAGCCGGAGGATTCGGTTTGAAGTCAAAGTATTTCCACAATCCGCCGTTCGCCAGCGATTGCGCGCTCGTCCACGCCGACAAATGCGTCGATACTTGCGAGTTCGCGCGATTGAGTTGTTGGTGGAAACAATAATCGCCCTGGTGAAACTTCGCCGCCGCATGCTCGACCGTTCCATCGAGTCCAACGGACGCATTGAGAGGTCGCAGCACCTGGAGCATTTCATTGTAGCTCGGGACGGACAAACCACTGGCGAGTGGTGACAATCCTTCATTGTACGTTTCTGCGCCGCCCGCGACCAAATTGGGAATTTGATGCGAGTCGAGGAGTCCCGACGCAGCTGCCCACCAGGTCTCGAGAGAACTACCGCTCGCCGCAAGGCCCCGCGGGAATTTACCCGTCAAGAAATAACGGCGACCCACTTCGTGGGTGAGCGTTCCCATGTTCAAACCCCGAACGACGCAGAGATCCTGGAAGTGCGCTTTTCCGAGGTTACTCATCGTCGGACCAAACGCGATTTCTGATCCAATGGGTTTGACCAGACCTGTGCCGCCGGTTTCTTCAATGGCCGCCACGGTCGGAGCATCCGTGACCATATCGAATCCGGTGTAAATGCCTCCCGCAGGGTCACCATAGTCCTGGTTATTTCGCGGATCGAGGCAATAAAGCGTATCCCAACCGCTGGTAAACTCGCACATCACGAGCAATGGAGCATTGTCGGGATCGAATACGTCGGCGCTGGCATGGCGCAGGCCCAGGAATCCGTCGAGGAGAAGCGCGCCGCCTGCCGCTCCAGCGGCTCCGAACAGCGTGCGACGAGAGATTTTGTCTTTCTTGCTCATCGTTTTTTCCTCAATCGTTATGGAACAGGGGAGATTCGAATAACGCTACACACACGCTACGATACCCCTCGGCCGCCGCAGTGAGTTCTCCACCATTCGTGGCGGAAGTGACGCCAACGCCGGCATCATAAACGCCACGAAGGTTGATGATGAAATGGTCTGTCCCGTCCATACGTAGGCCCAGGAAACGCAAGACCAGGTACTGAAGGTTTTCCGTGATTTGAACCTCGGAGGCCGAGCCGTCAACGGGAGCTTTCGGAAAAAGCGTCCGCGTCGTCACGTCCACGCGCTTCATGTCATTTTTCGCCATTTGCGTGCAAATGTCCCGAGCCGCATCACCGACGAACTTTAGATAGAGCGCATTCGATACGCTGCTTTCGTCGGTTGACGACTGAAAATCGGGGCGTCCCAATGCTTTGCCAAACGCAGCGTCGGAAAAACCATCTTTCCCGCCCACATTCCAGAAGATGGGATTGCCGTAAATGTCTTTGCCCGCCACTTTCGCCATCGCCGCTTGGAGCGTATCGATACGCATGCGCCGCACGCCGCGGGCAGGTCCAGGCAATGGACTGCCACCCAAATCATCTGGCGCAGTTTGCGTTGATTGATCTGCGCCGACCGTCGGAATCTCCTCCACTGGCGGGGGTTCAGGCGCTGGTGATTTCGTATTTTCCGAACCGCAACCCAGGAGCACAAGGCCCAAGGAGCTCGCCCATATCCATTTGTTGCTCATGGCGTCCTCCGATACAGCGGCAGCTGCACGAGCCGTCGTACGGCAAGACGGAAATCGTCCGTCGCTTGGAATTCTTTCGCAATTTCCGCCACGAGATCACCTTCGTAATCGGGCGACGTTGGATCGAGATTGGGCGGACGTTTCATGAAAAACTCGAAAAGATGCTCCGTAGCCACTTCATGAAATGCGCCGCTCGTGATGTCAGCCTGAGCCAATCCTGCTGGCCCAGCGTCGAAATGAGGTTGAATTGTCGGGTGGTCGGCATCGGCATATTGAAGCGCCTTCAGACGATAGCGACGAATGTCCGGATCCTGCAAGTCGGGCACGACCGAATAAAACCTGTCGCAATACCCCGAACTTCGAGGCGCAATCATCTGCGCGCATTCTGCGGCGGTTGCATACGACGGCTCGTAATCCCGAACGGGCGTCGAACCAGCCTCGGCGAATTGTCCGAAATACGCCGCAATGGGCTCGAGCGTCACGTGGCAATTGCGACAAACACAACGCTGGGTCAAGTCATCGCCTTCTTTGTTGCAATTGACGTCCTTGGTGCTCGGCGGCTGGAAGTATTCACCGAGGAACGCAATGCGATACCGATTGGCGCGTCCGCGATTCGTTTGGAAACGGAGCAAATACCCCGGAAGAGTCAATACGCCAGCGTGCGGAGCTTCGCGCTCGATCGCCACCCATGTATCGGCATTGGTGTATGTCAAATTGGGAAGTGTGCCATCCGCAGCGGTATGGGCATTTTGCGTTCGACCGAGCGTTTGCCGCTGCGCCAGATACGTGAAGTAATGCACGAGCGGCCCATTGTAATGGATCGTCTTCGCGGTCAGAATCTGCGAGTAAGGCTTCGAACCGGTCGAGAATTCATCCACGAAACGAAGCGTTTGCTCCCGCAAGTCCGCGAGCACGCGCGTTTGCACGATCGAAGTGAGCATGCAGTAATTCAAACTTGGGCCACAGCCGCAAAACTTCGATTTGCCAATGGCGATGTTCGTATCACAAGAATGTGAACCAGCATCGGGATCCGGTGACGCGAGCGTGTACGTCTCGGTCGCTTGCGCGTCGAAGGCGCACACCTTGATCGTTTTCGCCGGATCCGGTTCCCAATACGGATGTACCTCGACGTACCCTTCCGCGTACCAATCGCCCGTTCCATCGGTGCCCATGAGCTCGACATTGGGCAAACCTTGCGCGTCATACCCCAAGTCGCTCTGGGGTTTGTTTTGACAATTATGCGTCCCGTCGCCACCTCGATACATGCGCCGCTTCGTCGTGCTCGGGACGAAATGCAGCACATTGCCACCGACGGTAACGGTGCTCAGGGAAAACCCAACATCACCCAGCACGAGCGAAGGGTTTGTCCAAAGAAGACCTTCGTGGTAGCGACGCATCTGCAAACGAAAATCGTCACTTGCCACGTAGGCGTCGATGATCTCCGAAGGCAGCGTTGCTTGCCCGGCTACGGCGTCGTAATCGGCCATATCGGGAACGGTGCCTTTCAAGTCGATCGCGAGGCGGCGGAGTTGCCGCTCGATAGGAAGATCGCGGTACATCGAGCATGACTCGGCGTCCGCAAAGGCCGGTGTCGACAGCGCCGTTGCAACGGCGAAGCCAAAGAATTGCCAGCGTCTTGTGCGATTCATGAGGGCTCTTGGGTCGGGGTCATTGGGCTCATCGGTGAAGACTGCGGCGAACGTAACGTCACTGCATCAAATTTCGCTTCTTCTGTCAATGGGAATCCGGAAGCTTAGGTAATGCTTGGTTAGAGGCGCATTTCTTGATAACGTCCGCGTTTGTGTCTCGAATCGCCTATCCTCGAACTTTCGCGCGAACCCTGATAACTCTTCTCTTGACGTCGGCTGCGTTTGCAGCGTGTCAAAACCCTGAAGAATCGACATCGTCGTCAAATGGGGTGCCGCCCCCGGACGAACGCCTGAATTTACACGTGATTTCGGGCGTTCCGATGGCCGTGAATGACGAACCGCAAAACAATTCTTACGCGATCGAAGGGTACGTCACGACAATGGCTGGTCGCGACAATCTCGTAGCGACAGGAACAACCACGGGCGTGTATGAACTGCGTTCGTCCGGGCCGGTGCTTTTACCGATCGTCGGAACCGAACCGGATTTGGCGACATCAACAGGCATCGTGCGCACGATGGCTGCTTATAACGACGGCGTGCTCGTCGTGGCCGACAATGACATTCTCTTTGCGAAAAATGGTGCGCTGACCCGCTCGGCCGGGAAAATGACGCTCGAAATGCTGGTCGTCAATTCAATGTCCGCACGATTCGCTGATGACGATGGCGACATGACCATCAAAACGTATTTATCGATCATTGGTGAAAGTGCCGCTTATGAATTGGCGGCAGGATCGCTTGTGACCTGGACGATTGAAGGAGAAGCAGGTGCGCCAACGGCCATGCTCGCGCAAAGGGATACGGTGTATCTCGCATACGGCCGGCGCGTATATGAAGTGGACAAGGCCCAGGGGAAAGCATTGGCCATTCCGTTCGATATGGGAAATATTCACGAAATGGCTTGTAGCAGCATGGCGTGTGATGCGGGCTCGCTCATTTATTTTGCGTCGGATAGAGGTCTCGTCGAACGTTCTGCGAGCGGAGTTTATTCGCTGTACACCTTGGCGGCGGACGGGGGTCCTGGTACCGCAGTCGAATCATTTGCGATCGATGGGTCGAAACAGCGCTTGTACGCCGTTGCGGGCAAGGATTTGTTGCGTATTCGCGCTGGGGATGTTCCGAGTGTCGTCGCGACGGTCGACGGATCTGGTGAAACTCGCAAATTGGTGGTGGACAAGATTGGAGACGTTTGGGTTGGTGCGGGTACGAAGGTCACGCAGTTTGGCTTGGGCACACCATTGAGTTTTCTGACGGACGTGCAGCCAATCATGCACGAGTATTGCGCGGAGTGCCACGCGACAGCGCAAAACGGGGCCCCGAAAATTGATTTCGAGGATTATTCGGTGTCGGTCGGTTTGGTGGAACGAATCATTGCGCGCGCCGCCGTGGAACGATCGATGCCCCCAGGTACGTACGACAAGAAATTGCCGGCCGATTTGATTACGATTTTGAAGGAATGGGCGGTCACGAAGGCGCCGTGAATTCGACCGTCATCCATTAGAAGCTGAAATGATCGACCATCCAGTCTTTCCATTCCGCGGGCATCGCGGTGCTTTGCGCGTAATGGTCGACCATCACTGGGTCATCGAAGACCGACATGCCCCAGAGGCGAAATGCATCGACATAATTCATATCCATGTCGAAGGAATCCTCGAAATCGTCTGTCGATAAACCAATTTGCCACGGGGCGATGACGACTCCCGCCGCCAAACCTCGGGTCAACGACCGCAAACCTTCCTCGGCAACGACCGGCGTCGTTTTTCCCGCACGCACGATTTCGGCGACTTCTTCCCATTCTTCGGGAACGTCGAATGCCGGGATTTGGTGCTGCTTTCGCAATTCGTCCAAGTGACGTGACCAATACCAAAGGTCTCGCGTCCAATAACGAGCCGCATCCATCGGCGTTTCTGAATCTTCCCAAGGCCAATGCATCGTTTCTTGTTTGGTGCGCCAAGTGTAATAAGCTACGTCGGAGCCCACAAGCCCCATTTCGATGAGCTGCACGCGCCGTTCCTTGTTTCGCAGCTGCGCACGTTCACCGTCTTCATCGTCTACATCCTCCTTTTCGTCTTCGTCGGACGTTTCTGGATAAAGCACCTCGTACGCCCAACTGCTCCATGTATAAGGAGCTTTCGCGTGGCGTCGCAGATATGCAAGACGCGTCTCGAAGTCCTGCGGAAGTTGGTCGAGAAATACCGAGAAAAACCCAAGCCACGATTCGCCCGAACCCATACGCCAACCAATCGTATAACGTTCGTAGTGCGGAAATTCCTCCCAAGGAGGCGCAAGATCGCCGCGGGCATCAAGGTGTTCGGCAAGGTGTTGGCGATAATAATCGTCGTGGCGCATGACGTGTTCGACGATCGTACCACGGGTTTGGCCGAACACGAAGCATTTGTTGGCCATACGAGAGTGACGAACTCGACATGCCGGATATCAAAGGACTTCCCTGTCGTTCGCTTGCGTGCTAGACCCTGGACATGTTCGATCCGATTCGAAAAATCCCGATCTATGAATCACTTCCGACCGTACCGAGTGTCGAAGCGTGGCGCGCGATGAGCCCTGAAGCGCGGCTGGAGTTCCAGATCGAGGTCTCGAACATTGAAATCAAAGCCGATGAAGTGCAAGCTCAGCTGACTGCAGCGCAAGCTCGAGCAGAAAGAGCCCACGCCGACGCAGAAAGAGCCCACGCTCGCGCGGAGAAGGCGGAATCGGAGCGCGAAGAGGCCCAGACTCACGCGCAAAAGGCGCAATTACAAGCAGAACTCCTCACCAAGAGTCTTCGATCCGCGATTCTCTTGATTCTCGATCTTCGGAATATCGTTTGTCCGGAAGAAATACGCGCGCGCATTCAATCTTGTCGAGAACCCGAGCTCCTGAATCACTGGCTCTCCCGCGCATATCAAGCGAGAAACCTCGACGATATTTTTGGGTTCGATTGATTCTCTCGCAGAACGAATAAGAAGCTTGAAAGCACGACGTCAGCTCTCTTCGTCTTCCTCGTCTTCGTCGGCGCTGTCGTCCGCCATCATGTGTTCGAGAAATTCTTCGAAATTGACTTGACCGTCGCCATCGGTGTCGATATCGCGAATCATTTCTTCCACGTCTTCGTCGCTCAACCGATCACCGAGCGCCGTGAGCACTTCCCGAATTTCTTTTGCGGTAACAAGGCCATCACCATCTTTGTCGAGGGCCCGAAACTGCTCACGAATATGTTCTTCACTCATCTTGGATTTCGTCATGGCGCGCCATTATCACCGAGCGCGCGCGAAATTCAATGACGACGTGACGTGGAGGTTCATTTTGTCGACCCAAGGTGGTCTTGCATGCCCATCACGACCGGACCGCTCAGCTTCATTTCGGTGGCGGCGAAATATCTGCCGCGGCGGCGCCTTGTTTTGCTATTGAAACAAGAATCCGTGACGCCTGCGTCGAATTCGAGCACACAACGAGGCTTGCAAATCGACGCCTTGCACCAATACGAAGGATCCTGCGGCCATCATTCCATGCGCAACCATTCCAGGGCTGACTCACGCGTGTCAAAAATTCCAAAATCGCGTCCTTTTTGCTCTTCAGAAACCATTTCGCCAAACCGACTGCTGAACACGATGGGGCTGTCGCGAGAACAGACAATCGCCAATCGAATTCGGTAATTGCGAAGTTTTTGCAATATCTCCCCGGCCTGCCTGGAACTCAAATCGAAAAAACCTTCGGGCATGTTTTCCGCGTAAAGCAAAGCTGCACCGACATTGTGTTCGTAACACGCTTCGATGATCCGTCGAGAATCATCAATCGTGTGCAAAAAGGATTGCCCCGGTGCTCCTTCGACGGCCATTACGCCAGACTCGTCCAGGCGTGCGAGTTCGTCCAGTCGTACCATTTTCGTCTCCATATCCAGCCTCAATGCCAACTTCCTCCTCGATTGCCGCTTACGGCGTCAACAAGTGCATGACCGCCGCCTCGAGTTCCGGATCGGTGCCGTCACGAAATGCCTGCGCGAATAAATCCACCCGAATGTCTGGCACAATCCCTAGGCCATGGAAAGCACTTTTCTGTGCATCGGCGTGACGCACATCCATACCTGTAAACGACATCGCAAATTGCCCCGGTAATTGAAGGGCAGTGATATTGCCGTCCGTGCCCGCCGTCGTTCGGCCCACGACGGTAACGCGTTTGGCATCAACCAGCGCCAAGGAAAAGTGTTCTGCCGCGGAAAGCGTGCTATTTCCCACCAACAACACGATTGGACCGGCGTACGAAGGCATATCGAGCGGGTCGAACTTATCGGCAAATTCATCAATGCTCACGTCATCGGGCCCTGTATACACCGGAATACGGAATGTCGCGCCTGACCAGGTATCCGGAATCAATCGTTGCGCCACTTCGGCCATGTCGATTCCTGGAAATCCTCGCATATCCAGCACCAACCCGTCGGCTGTCGCCGCTGCTTCGAGAGCCAAGTAGAAATCATTCATGTCATAAAGAACTTCCCCGGTCAGGTTGATGTAATACAGGTTTGGCGCGCCAAGGTCATCGAGCGGCCCGGCGGGCCGTAATGTTGGCGTAAAGCCAACAGCTGCAAAGTCCGCGAGCGGTTGCGGCTGAAATTGAATCGTCCTCGTCTGGCCATCGGGATCCCGCAATCCCAATTCAATCGGCCCGAACAAGCGCTGCACTTCATACGAAGCCACGACAAATCGATATGGCTCCGTCGCGCCGGACGAACGGGCCATTTCGTCGGCATACCATTCCGCAGCTGGTTTACCCCCAATCGAAATCAACGTATCGCCCGGATTCACTCCCGCTGCCAACGTTTGGCGAACGACCGCTTCACCATTTATCCATTCGAGGTACGACGGAAACGAACCAATCGGCCTGCTGACGTAATCACGAACGAGCGTATGACTGTCTTCGAGCGCATTGCCGAATCGGCGCAGTGTGTTACGTAAAGCCAAACGCTCCGGTGTAGTTTTTCCAAGCATATCCATTGTTTCGACGAGTCGTTCATCGATGACATCGGGCACCTGGTCAAAATAAGGGAAAAACGTCCGCATCGCTCCGTGCGCCGCAATGAGCGCCGCGCGCCCCGTACCGAGATCCACGACCGCAGGTTGGCGCTTGTTGAATGAATCGATATGCATTTCGGCAGGTCTTTCTGCCGCGGATAACACTACGGGCGACGGCGTCTCGATATCGACGATCTCGTGCACGATGCATGCTGGCTCGGCCATACGCCTATCCGCAGGAAGCGAATCCGGAATTCGTTCCCCGCTCGGCAATATCAAATCCGCCGTACGATACGCAATGCCCTTGGCTCCCACACCTTGCCATCGCGATTCAGCGACGTCCGCCCGGAGTCCTTCCCCCACGATGAGCGCCCGATTGGCGAGTCGTAATGCTAGCGCCAATTTCGCTGCTTCCGGTGGCATTCGGGCGCTCGTGAGCAAAGCCAATTTACGTTCGGTTTGGTTTGCTGCGGGAATGCTTGCGTCCCCCATTTCGGCAATGGTATTCTTGTACAAATTGTACGGGCTGAATTGTTCGTCCGTCATTCCATAATGCCGGCGCACCCGCCGCGACAAACGCGGAATTGGCGTGGCGAGGGCCGGCGCGACAGCCGCTTCGAGCGCCTCCCGCAAACCGTCGACAACGGGCAAATCGCGCAAGTCGACCACAATGGCTGCAATTTCACTCGGAACGTCGACAAACCCCGTTCCTGGCCGAATCAAGGCGACCTCATTGTCGAAAATTTCGACGCGTGCTGCCTCGAGGTTTGGCGCGGACGATGCCGCGGGCAAAACACAAGCAATGCCTGGCAATGCGTCGGCATAAGCGGCCAGATCCAACGTTTCGAGCGCATCCGGGGCGAGCAATGCGGAAGCAAGTGCTTGATCCGCCTCGGCGACGGTCGTCAATGGACCAAAAAATCGAATTCCCGCATGCGCGGCGGATAGATCGACCGGAACGGGTCTTTGGCCCTGAGCCCCCGATACAATACGTTCGCAAAATGAATCGACAGGCAGCCCTGGCGTCGGCTTGGGCGCGCAATCGAGCATTGCGCCCCCTCCTACACCTCCTGCACCACCAGCACCTCCGGTCGCGCCAGCTCCACCCGAGCCGCCCATTGCTTCACCACCAGCACCTCCGGTCGCGCCGGTACTGCCCGTTGGCACATCTTGTGGAGCAAGTTCGGTGCAGCCCAAAAAAACAAATGCGGCGCAGGTCAGGAGTTTGGTTCGCATAGGTACAGCATAACAACACTCGTGGGCCTGATTCAAGGCCCCAAAAGTAGCCTTGATTCGCAAGATTCCGACGTTCGGTCGCG
>DAOMZH010000064.1:15824-22147 GCA_035437985.1 Polyangium sp. (in: bacteria)
TGGCGAGAGTATCGAGGCTAGGAAATCGGCACGTTTCAGCGATTGAATGGAACTTCGTTCACCCAATGAAACCCGCGATTCATCAACAGGGAGTTGTCGGCCTTGACTTTGTGCATCGTGACGCGAATGGCGGATCCTTCGAGGGTTCCTTCGAATTCGATCACGCCTTCCCGAGGTTCGTCGTAGTGTAACGAATAGGGAGTCGCGGGGTTGTCATTCTCGTCCGGCGCTTCGAGGGTCATGGTTTTCTTTTCCTGATCGAGCTGGAAAAAGTAATTCTTCCGCTCGCCGTTCATCATCTTCAATGCGGCAAACCGGCGCTCGCCGAATCCTTGCACCACGAAATACCGAGGTCGTCGATTGTCAGTGAGCAGAGGCGGAAGTTCTTGCCCATCACGAACGAACGATTCGACCTCGTAAGGTCCTTGCATTGGCGGCTGTTTTGCCGCTGGCCCGTATTCATGCGCTTGCGTCCACAATCCATACACTTGGCCACCGAGGAAGACGGCGATGAATGCCGATTTCGCGACGATGCGCGTGCGCTCTTTCCAACGCGCCGCGAATGGCTCGCGCACCGGTGCTGGTTCGACGGAAACGTTTTTTAAGAAAAACGTCAACAACCTTTTTACGTCTGGCAACGCAATCAGGAAGGCCATAACGAGCAGATGCGTGGAAAACAGTTTGACCGGAACGTCATAACAGAAATTCAGCAACACGACGTTGGTCATGACGCCCATACCCATCAACGCGCCCAGCAATGCTGTTCGTCGGTAAAAAAGCAACATGCCGGGAATGGTTTCCATCAAGCCCGCGAAAAATGTGTACGGCGTGGAAAACCCCATGAAGGTCCAAAGCAAATTCATAGGCGACGAATCACCGTAGGTCTTGATGAGCTGCAATGGGCTTGGCGTGGGAAATTGCAGTTTGACCACTTTGATGGCGCCATAGATGATCATGATCGACGCGAGGGTATAGCGGAGCCAAATCTGAAATGCCGATTCGAGCGCCGCGTGCTCTTTGCGATTGCGTTGAACGCCGGACCAGATCGTCGCGATGATCATTGCTGTGCAAAAGATCGTGAACATGTGCACGTAATCGAACAATGTGTCGCCACTGCCGTTGACTTCGTGGCTGATCTCCCCTGGCAAACGCAGCACGAATTTGGCCACGAAGCGGTCGATGGGCAACCAGATGGTATCCATCCACAGTTTTTCAATGAATTCGCCGCCCTCGGGCAAGACATTGGTCAGCGGCATCGGGAAAAAGAGAATGACGAAGTAAACCGCGACGAACCGAAACCAGATTCGTCGGGGCAAACTCCACTCGGGGGCGGACAATTTGTCCAATGTTTTCGGAGACGGAGGAGAAGGTTCCGTTGGAATCGCTGGACTTTGTGCTTCGATGGTCATGCTCGCCTGTCCTTTCCACTAGGTACGGCATTGGCACTCGTTCGCTCCTGACCCGGGGCATCGGTTTTTCTTGGATCGAAAAGGTGCGTCCGGCCAAAGTTACTGGCCCCGCAGATTTTGGTTCACATTCCGCGGTCGAGGGAACTACAAAGACGTCCGAGTTCATTTCGTGTAGCAATCGTGCCTCATGTACGGGTGCGAGAAAGCCGAGTGGCCCAAGGCTTGCGCCGCTCCGTTTTCCCTGCCCGACCTTGGGTGCTTCGTCAACCCGACGCGATTTCCTTTGTAGACCTTTTCCTCGTTTGCAACGATACTCCCCTGCGCATGCAAATCGGGCAGGTCGTCGGCGGACGCTTTCGCCTGGAAGCCTTCGTTGGTCAAGGCGGAATGGCGAGGGTTTTTCGCGCCTTCGATCTGACGAACAATGAAGTCGTCGCGCTGAAAATTCTGCTCGATCAAGAAGAAGCCAATCGCGAACGTTTCGATCGCGAGGCGGAAGTGCTCGCGCTCCTGAAACATCCTTCCATCGTGCGCTACATAGCCCACGGCGTCTCGGACAAACACGCGTACATCGCGATGGAATGGCTCGCTGGTGAACCTTTGGGTCGGCGCTTGGGCAAACCCATGCCGGTCGGCGATGCGTTGACGGTGTTTCTGCACATCAGCGAAGCGCTCGCGGTGGCCCATCAACATGGGATCATTCACCGCGATCTTGCGCCGGGAAACGTCATTCTCATCAATGGCGACATCAATCGCCCGAAGCTTCTGGACTTTGGGATAGCGCGAATTGGAGGCGCTCGGCGCGAGCTGACGAGGCGTGGGGCGCTGCTTGGATCCATGGGCTACATGGCCCCGGAACAAGCGCGCGGGGACAAACAGATCGACGTGCGGGCCGACATTTTTGCCCTGGGTTGTCTGATGTTTCATGCGCTCACGGGAAAGCGGCTTTTCGAGGGTGGAGATTCGCTCGCGTACCTCGTGCGCGTCGTCGTGGAAGATGCTCCGCGCCTCAGTTCGTTACGCCCGGACGTACCCTCGTGGCTCGATGCTTTGCTCGCGCGCATGTTGGCGCGTGCGCCTGCGGATCGCCCAGCAAACGCAGGTGCGCTGGCGGAGGAATTCAAACGGATCTCGGCGCTCGACAACGACGAAACCACGGTGGATGGCGACGCGATCCTCGAGAGAACAGGTTCTCTTGGAGCTACGGAACAGCGGGTGCACTGCATCTTGCTCATCACGCCTCCGGATCAGCCGACCAATCGCACGGGCGCTTATGCGAATGCGCGGGCGGTGCTCGAACCTATCGCGGCAAGCCTTGGAGGTTCGGTCGAATCATTGGTGGATGGACATTTGCTCGTGACGTTTCGGGCAGCGCGGACGGCGAGTGACGAAGCGGCGCGAGCGGCGCGTTGTGCGCTCGCGTTTGGTGCGGCAATCGAAGGCGAACGCGCGGCAATCGTTGCTGTTCAAACGACTGGTGAACGGTTCCTCAGTACGACGTTGAATGGATTGTTGCCGGTGCTCGAACGGGCTCCTTCCGACGGCGTGGCTGTGGATGACGTGACGGCAGGCCTTTTGGGAGCGCGATTCGACGTAGGTGGTGATGAACGTGGGTTGTTTCTGCGTGGCGAACGCGATGTCACGGAACAAGCGCGTTTACTTTTGGGCAAACCCATTCCGTTTCTCGGACGAGACCAAGAATTGGCGCAACTGTGTCGTTTGGTAGAACAAACCGAACGGGAATCCGCGGCGAGGGCGATCATCGTCACGGGAGAAGCGGGTGTTGGCAAATCGCGCCTGCGTCAGGAATTCGTGCAATGGCTCGGAACGCGGAGCCGGACGACGGAAGTGTGGATTGGTCAAGCGGATTCGATTGGTTCCGGGGCCTCGTTTGGCGCGATTACTCGGGCCATGCGGCGCACGGCGGGTTTGATTCCGGGTGAGCCCCTCGTCGTGGCGCAGCGTAAGCTACGCGCGCGTCTGGGACGGCATGTCGAGGCATCGCGAGCAGCCACCGTAACGGAGTTTTTCGCTGAATTCATGGGTCTGCATTTCGATGCCGAAGGGCGACCGCAATTGGCCGCAGCACGGCGCAATGCCATGATGATGTGGGATTTGCTGCGCCAATCGTTCGAAGAGTTCGTCGTGGCGGAATGCCGGCATGGAACCGTCGTGCTGATTCTGGAAGACATGCACAATGGGGATATCTCGACGGCGAGCCTCATGGATACCGTCCTTGCCAAACGCATTCCCTTTATCGTCGTGGCGCTAGGTCGTCCCGAGATGACGCGGCAATTGCCAGACTTATGGGCATCGCGCACCCCGACGACGATGTCGCTCGGACCTCTTTGGCCGCAAGACAGTCAAAATTTCGTGCGTGCGGCTCTGGGACCGAAAGCCAAACCGGCCTTCATTGCCCATATTGCTGAACGCAGCGGTGGAAATCCGTTTTTCTTGGAAGAACTCATCCGCGCGGCAGTTCGGAACAAGGATCTGTCATTACCCGACAGCGTGCTCGCGATGGTGCAAGATATGCTCGAACATGTCGACCCGCGGGCGCGACGAACATTACGTGCAGCGAGTATCATTGGCGATACGTTCAACAAATCGAGCCTCGAAGCGTTGCTTGGTGACGATGCGCGAGACGTCGATGTTTTGCTAGAGAAACTCATGGCCGCAGAAGTTTTGCAGCGTGCCGAATCGAGTCTGCGATCCGACCTGGGCCAAGGCGATGAATATTCGTTTCGGCATGCCTACGTGCGCGAAACTGCTTATTCGATGTTGACTGAAGAAGATCGCCTATTGGGCCACAAGATTGCAGCTCGGCATTTGGCGGCCCAAGGGAATGCCGACGATTCCCAATTGGCCGAGCATCACGCGCGGGCGGGTGAGCCGCAACGGGCCATTCGGCATTTCACGCGGGCTGCGGCGCAAGCTTTGAGCGGAAGTGATCTGACGCGGGCTTTGGCCCTGGCGGAGCGAGGAAAAGCGTGTGGCGCAGTGGATGACGACCTTGGTGCATTGCTGGTCATTCAAGCAGAAGCGCATCGTTGGCGCGGGCAAAATGTGGATGCCATTCGATGCTCGAGTGAAGCGATTCAGGTGCTCGTTCGCGGGTCGGATGGTTGGTGTACGGCCGCATATGAATGGGTTTCTTGTGCGTTGCAGCTTGGTGACCTGACGCCGCTCGATTCGATCGTTCCGGCGCTTTCGGAAATCATTGCCAACAATCCAATGCGAAAACCCGCCGTGGTCATTGCCTGCGCGCGCATCGCGACGATGTTGTACATGTCTGGACGACGCGAAATTGCCGATACGATGTTTCAGCTGGCGATTGCGCATGAGCACGCGGTGGCATCAAAGGATCCTTCCGTGCGCGTACGGGTGCACGAGGCGCGCGTGTTGCGGGCATTTGCAACCGGTGATTTTGCAGCGGCAGTGACGCTCGCTGATGAATTGATTCGCGGTTTGACCGATTTGGGTGACGTGCGCAATGTGGCCATGCATCGGAGCAATCAAGGCGTCGCTTTGAATGCAATGGGTGCTTATGGCGAAGCGGAAATCAAGCTGCGCGCGGCGCTCGAGGCTGCCGAGCCGTTGGGTTTGGCGCGGGCGCTTTGTGCTATCCAGCAAAATCTGGGATTTTCCTTGGCGCATACGGGACGCTTGGAAGAAGCGCAAGTTTTGCTTTCACGAAGTATTCGCGAATCGATATTGCAACGCAATCGGCGTTTGGAAGCCGGGGCCCGCGTCTATTTGGCCATTGCGGCGCTTTACGCGCGAAAACTCGAAATTGCCGATGCGGAAGCCCGGGCTGCTGCCGAAGCAATGGGTATGAACTCCGTGGGCATTTATGCTTTGGGGGCCTTGGCGCTGTCGGAAATCATGCGGGGACGCACGGACGACGCGGCGCGCACGGTGGAGCGGGCCATTGCCGCTTTGGACGCCAATGGCGGCCATATCGAAGAAGGCGAAGGCATCACGCGACTTGCTTATGCCGAAGTGCTGGTAGCTCGAGGAGACGAGGCGGGGGCCCGACGCGCATTGACGGTAGCCAAGGAGCGGCTGGAAGCTCGGGCGAACTTGATTACGAAGCCCGAATGGCGACGGAGTTTTTTGGAATCGGTGCCAGAACACAAGCGGACGATGGATCTAGCGGCGCATTATCGCATTTGAAAGGCGATACGTCGGTCAGGCGCGAGCAGACGCAAAGCGGAGCGACTTGGCGGCGCGACGGGCCATTGCTGCGCAAATTCCAAACATGCCGAGCAATGCAGCAGCCCATTCGCGGCGCTGACGTCGTTGCTGTCGAGCTTCGATGTCGGGCGGAATGGTTCCCGCAGGTGCGACTTCCGTACACGGGACATTGGCCTTGCGAATGGGCGTAATCCAATTATCGATTTCGGCCTGTTTTTCCTCGGGGGCCAAAGCCAAATCCGTTTCGAGGGCTTTGCGCGACAAATTGGCTTCGAGACGCGTGAGCCAAACGCTGCCGGGATGTTGTCCAAGCATCGCAACGGCCAAATCGTCGAGCGGCACGTCGGGTTGATCGGGTGAAGCGGCACATTCGAAGTCCCGCGAATCGATTTGTCCGGGCATCAAGTCGGCGCACGGCATGTTCGGATCGGTGCACAAGTCGACGACCATATCCATGCTCTCGGCATGTTTGCCAAACTTTTCTGCACAACCAAGGTCGGACGTCTCGAAATTGTCGAACGCGGTTTGCGTGAAGAATTGCGCAATGGTGGTGGCCGTTCCAGAATTGGTTTGGTATGTCGGTGCCGTGCCGAGCGAATTGGTGATCGGCGACAAAAGCCCACCGAGGCGCGAATACGAAGTGAGCCACGAACGACCTTCGTTTTGGGCGAGCAATTCGACGCGCCGCTGCGAATAGTCGGACGAACTGGTGGAGAA